>JAFNQK010000087.1 GCA_017386165.1 Treponema sp. | reverse complement strand
TGGAAAAACTTTAAATTGCCATAATAAAGTAAATGAAAAAGAGTTTGTTGATTAAATTGATTCAACCTAAGATGTACCGTCGTCCGATGGATACGGATATCAAGTTGCACATGGCGCCTCCTCTAGGTTTGCTTACGATTGTAAATCTTGTTCGAAAAGAACACCAAGTGCAATTAGAAAATGAGAATATTCAACAAATTCATTATGACGATACGCCTGATATTGTCGGGATTTCGGTCACGGTTGACACTTTGCCGAGGGCAATCGAGATTTCTCGGCGTTTTCGTGAAAAAGGCTGTATCGTTGTTGCCGGAGGGATTCATATAACTACAGCTTATGATACCATTCCGGAAAATGTTTTTGATGTACTTTGTATCGGAGCTGCTGAGGGAACGTGGCCGCAGATTATCAAGGATTTTCAGGAAAATAATTTAAAGCCAGTCTATCGTTGCCAAAAGGCGCTCGAAGGGAATCAAATCGTTTCGCCAGCATACGATTTTCTAAAAAAAGGTGAATATTTGTATTGCCATGTTGTGCATACGAGCCGTGGTTGCCCCTTCCGTTGTGATTTTTGTTATAACAGCGCAAAAGCGCATCAATATGTAAATCGCAATATCGAAGATGTTCTGGCTGATATCAAAGCGGTTCGTTCAAGGCATATCATGTTTATCGATGATAATTTTGCGGGAAACCCGAAATGGACGAAACAGTTTCTTAAAGAAATCATGCCTTTGCATTTAAAATGGAGAGCAGCGGTATCCATCAATACCGCCTTTGACGAAGAAATGCTTGACTTGATGAAAGAATCGGGGTGCCAAAGTTTATTTATCGGTTTTGAAAGCATCAATCCAGAATCTGTACGTGGTGTTCATAAAGTGCAGAACCATACGCAGGAATACGAAAAGGCGATTAGGGCGATTCATGAAAAAGGAATAATGATTAATGCAAGTTTTGTATTCGGGCTAGACGGAGATTCTCCCGAAACGTTTAGAACAACGCTTGACTGGATTGTGAAAAATAAAATTGAAACGGTTACGTCGCACATTCTGACTCCTTATCCTGGGACGGCTCTCTATGACAGGATGAAAGCTGAAGGAAGAATTTTGACTGAAGACCTCTCGCTTTACAATACCGCTCATGTGGTTTATCAACCGAAAGGAATGACTAAACAGGAACTGTATCAAGGTTATCTTTGGATATACAAGCAAATATATAGCCTGAAAAATATAATACGTCGGTGTCCAGAATCGAAAAGTGTAAGAGCTTCTTATTTTACGTTTAATTTTCTTTATCGTAAATATGGAAAATTTACAGATAAACTCTGCCGTGCGCTGTCATATGAAAAGATTGGATCAATTGCTGAGAGAATAGCAAAATCCATTTAAAAAACTCAGCGGTTTTTAGAATTCCGGGTCCTTGAAATGCCCGTAGAGTTCGCGTCCATCGAATACCCAGACAACCGCTTTCTTTCCTTCTAGGAAACTGGACTTGCCTTTGAACATTTGCGGCCCGATGTTTCCGCCGCCGACTTTACTGATGGTGTATGTCTCGACGCTTGTTGCTGTTGCAATGTATGCGCCGATGTGGGCGCCATAAGATTTGCCTTGCCCTACATTGCTATCGCCGATGATGATGATGGGTGCTTTTTTGGATCCACGGTATTTGTAACCGTCGGTTCCTAAAACTTTCTGTTCCTTGATTTTGTATTCGATTTCTTCGCCGTGGAGTAGGTCGTAGAGATTTCCGGTGCC
>JAFNQK010000086.1 GCA_017386165.1 Treponema sp. | reverse complement strand
TCTTCTACAGCCTGAAGGAATTCAGGTTCATTTGGGTTTTTAGCTTTTACTTCTTCCCATACACGGTTTACGTAAGCGTTTTTCATAATTTCTTTGTTACTCCTATAACGGCTTAAGTATAGCGTATTTTTTATGTGTAAGAAAAGAAAATTTATGAAAAAATATGCAAAAAAATGTATTTTTTATGAGTTTTTATACAGGATTTTATTCCAAAGAATCCTTAACTTCCTTTACTTCTTCACCAGAAAGACCAACGGCACTGGCAATCAGTTCGACAGTTGCGTCGTTTATTTACAAAAAAAATATAAAAAACAACACTTTTGTGATATAAAAAGGCATTTTTTCTTAGAGTTTATATAATTTGTAGCAGTATAATTATATTCAGTAGAACTTCTACAAGGAGTATTAATATGAATTCAGATAAAAACAACAGACCATTTATAAAAAAAGAAAATGTACTTGAGGCGTTCAAAGCAGCAGGACTTGCAAAAAATCAGAATGTCATCGTGCATTGTTCCCTTTCATCAATAGGATTTGTATGTGGAGGGGCTGAAATTATTATCCGTAGCCTTATCGAAACAATCGGCCAGGACGGAACTATCATGATGCCAACACAAAGCTGGAAAAATCTCGACCCTGAGACCGGAGTTCATTGGGAAGAACCAAAAGAATGGTGGGATGCAATCCGCGAAAACTGGCCGGCATACGATAAAAACGTTACTCCAACCAACACCATGGGAGCCGTTGCAGAAATGTTCAGAAAATGGCCAGGAGCCCTAAGAAGCGACCATCCGGCTCGTTCCGTTTCTGCATGGGGAAAAAATGCCGCTCTTTTTACAGAAAATCACGACTTAATTAATATTTTTGGAGACGGTTCTCCACTCAGTCGCCTTTATAACGCAGATGGTTACATTCTTTTAATTGGCGTAGATTACGACAAATGTACTTCGTTACATCTTGCTGATGCCCGCGCAAATTTCAAAAGCAAGCACACCACAGTAGAACATAGCGCCATCATGGAAAATGGTAAACGCGTTTGGAAAGCCTACGAAACCCTGGCCGTAGACGGCGAAGATTTTATCCAGATTGGCAAGGATTTTGAAAACTCCCCTCTCGCAAAAAATTCTTTCAAAACCGCAAAACTCGGCAACGCCACCCTCCGCTTTATCAAAATGAGACCCCTCGTTGATTTTGCTGTAGAATGGATTGAGAAGAACAGGGAATAGAATTTGACATACATATAGAACTTATATAAATTCTAAGCATGGAACAAATTGAAACTTTAGAAACATGGTCGCCCATAAACTTGGGCGGCCTAAAAAATGAATCTTTTGACTGGATACAAAAAGATTATCAGTTTGAAATACTCGATAATACGGACGTAGAAGATTAATTTTTATTTTTCATCATTTCACCTCGTAAACTGCAAACATTTCATATCGGCCAGTTGGCGTTGATGCAAAGCCGACAGACACTTCTTTTATTCCAACAGGGATTTCTACATCCCCAGCAAAGTTTCCGTTTCTATCATTTTCTAGTTGAATAAAATTACGGCCAAAGATTACAGTTGCACAATTTTTTCCTTCTTGATGAAGAGCAAAATGAACTGTAGAGCCAGCTTTTAGAGGACTGTATTTTGGTTCAATTAATTGAACATTCTTTGCAGTCGTTTTATATAAAACCGGATATTTTATATTATTTCCTCTGGCAGCTTTAATAAGAAAACGACCACAACTCACACCCCGCTCTTCCCCGTTTTTACGATAATAAATAACCACAGAATAAAGCCCTTCTCCCGGAAAGTTTATAGTTGTAGTGACATTTTCCCCATTATTTTCTGTAAGCGTTCTGTTATTTATTTTAGAACCACCACTTTTGCTTACTCCAAACTCGAATATATACCCGTCTTTAAGCTTATAATTCAAAACCAAAGCATCATCAGCCTGAGTAAGCTTTTCTATAGCAGAAAGACTTTCGCCCGAATATTCAAATAGCTTTGGTCTAAAATCAGGAAGTCTTAAAAAATCATTTATAGAAATCGGATTTTGCATAAGCTGATAACTTGAGTCTATTGGGAGATGACTGCAAACAAAATGTTCCGGCTTTAAGAATAACCAGTCTGTAGAATACGACTGCACAGATTGCCGTCCACTCATATAACCAGAATCCCATGTACAGTCGATTAAATACCACTCATTTTCTATACATACAATATTCCAGGCATGATTAGACTTTTGAGGATTTTCATTTTCTATATCGATACCGACTCCACGAGAATAACCACTTACTTTTACAGATGAAATTTTAAGTTCAGAACAAAACTGCTGAAAAAGATTTGCATATCCTTCACAGACTGCAGTTTTATTTTTTGCAACCGTCTGCCAGTCCTGACGAGGTACCGTTCCTGCCCAAAAGTTTTTAGCATCATAACTTACTAGTAGACAAATTACATCATGAGCTTTTTTAACACGCTCAAAATCATTAGAACTAGTTTCATTTATTTTTGCACAAACCGAACGCACATATTCATTAGGATTTGTCGTTCTAAGTGAATCAATATTTTTTTGTTTGATAAAAGTTTGAATCCCCTTGTCCGCTTTATCTGTTCGATAAGAATACGCTTTTTCATAAGAAGCGGGTATTTTATAACTTTTTGAGCTTCGACTTTTATTTCTCGTTGAAGCGTTCATTGTTATTTTCGTCTTTGAAGACTCTTTTTCTACTGTTTCAGAAGAAGATGATGTGGAAGACGAAGAACCTGCAATCGTATTACCAATATTTTTGAAAAAAGAAGCAACCCCGTCCGTAACATAATAAAAAGTCGCACAACCAGAAATCATAAGAACTGAAAAGCCAATAATAATTGCACATAATAATCGAACCAAGAGACGAATATAACCACTAGTTGTTTTTTTCATATTAGAACCACTCCTATAGTAATATTTTACACCTCAAAAATAGAATTTCAAAACATATTCTATCTTATTAGTAATATTTATTACCTTGTAAAAAGTTCTAAATGCTTCGTTCTTATGGCAAAATTAAGCTATGGAAGAAATGGAATTAGACATTCCTGCATTGTTCGGTAAAAATGTTCAAAAATACAGAAAACAAAATGGACTTACCCAGGCCGAACTTTCAAAGCAACTTGAAATTTCTCAAAAACACCTTTCAATTATAGAGACTGGTTCTCAATTTGCTTCTGCTTCGCTTATTGCAAGAATCAGTAAAGTCCTGCATGTTTCTCCGGCAGC
>JAFNQK010000085.1 GCA_017386165.1 Treponema sp. | reverse complement strand
CTTTACAAAATCATTGATATTCTGAGTTGGATCAAGATCTTTTGAAAAACTGATATAAACAGTATTTTCTGTATTCTTATTTACATCAACAACGCAAAACTTAGATTGTTCCGGAATTGTATAAACAGCTTTACCGGAATTTGTTTTATCCTGGTTTCCGGATAAGCCGAGGAATGAACCATTCCATGAAACGGACAACGGATAGTCACGATTTTTAACAGCAATATTTTTAATGCTGAACTGCCATGCATCTTTATCAATTAATTTTGTCCATTCAATGCTTGGTTTAATTCCAAAAACTTTTGTTTTGATAACTTTATTAAGCTTATAATTATCAACTGGGGTATTGCAGGAAAGGATACCTGACAATTTATAAGAATTGGAATCACTTTCCAGTTCCAGCTTGTCCATCTTAACTGAATATTCCGGAAGGCCAACGTAAAACGGGTGAGTGTAAACACCAGAAACAGCATTTTCACCAAACAAAGACTGCAAATCTGCCTTTAAAAGCATGCTGGAATTCTTTTTAAAAGCTTTGTCAGGATTAAAAACCGCAGTTCTTTCGTCAACAAGGGACCAGGAACCTTTCTGCGCCGGTGTAAATGTTAATGCTTCATTTACATTGCCTTTTATATCCTGAGTAAAACTTACAGAAATCTTTGAGCCGTACTCAATAAAACTAGGGGAGATTTCAGAAACGTATTCTTCATTTTCTGAACTGTATGCAAACTTTTTTGAATTACAGCTTGCAAAAACTGCAACAACTAATGTTAAAAAAAATAAACGAACTATTCTCTTCATAGAAGAATAATAGTCCGTTTAATGAATTTAATCTATATTTAATCTATCATTTTGCGTCAAGATTTGAAGGTTTTGCCGAAATAGGGCTTAAATCAGATTTATCCAAAAGTCTTACAGTTCCTTTTGCATCTGTTACGATAAGGAAAGAATCTGTAACTGTAATTGGTGTAGCAGAAGCTACATCCAAAGCAGACTTAAGTTTAAGATTAAGTTCTTTGTCGTATTTAGCAACCTTGCAGTTTTTACCTTCAAGAATTACACAGTAGTAATCTTCGCCATCCTGAACAAGAACAGAATCTTCACTTGCAGTTTCGTTGCTTTCAGCGCAGATTTCCATTGTATCTGGTGACAAGAGAACAACTTTTACAGTTCCGTTACCGCTGTTTTCTCCGGCGATGGCAATAAAGTTATCTCCAGCCTGGTAAATAGTACGGTTACGGATTACTGTAACTGGAGAAGCCTTGATAAGAGCGCCAGTATCTGTATTAACTTTAATCAATCCTGAAAGCATTGATTTTTCATTTGTAAGTTCAATACCGTATGCGGCAGGAGCTTTTGCGTTTTCAATTTCCTTCTGAATTACATCCTGCTGGTCTTTTGCAATTGTCTTGCGTTCTTCCTGAGCTTCTGTATTCTTTTTGTCAGCAATAGCCTGCTGTTCTGCAGCATTTTCCTTTGCTTCTTCGGTAACTTTTTTCTGTTCTTCTTCTACCTTTTTCTGTTCTTCGTATTCTTCTTTTTTCTGTTCAGCTTCTTTCTGAGCTTTTTTATCTTCTGGATTCTTTTCAGCTTTTTTCTGTGCTTCTTCAGCCTGCTGTTTTTTCTCTTCAGTCTTCTTCTTTTCTTCTGTCAGCTTTTTCTGTTCCTGAACAGCTTCTTTCTGAGCATCCTGAGCTTTTTTAGTAGCCTGTTCAGCTTCGCGTTCTTTAATATCTACCATGTCCTTGCGGGCATCAACATTTTTATCTTCATCTTCCTGCATGTGTTTAACAACTTCTGAATCACTGATTACAGAAGTATCAACAGTGCTCAGGCCTCCGTTAACATCAAAAAGAGGAATAACAATCTGACTCTGACCAGGCCATTCCTTGTAATTAACGCTCAAACCACAGCTTGAAGCAGAGAGGTTATCCATTACAACCTGTTTGTATTTTGAATTAAAGGAATCAAGTTTATTTCGGTAAACCGCATTGTAAACAGGTACGAATACAGCCACAGTTTCTGCATCTTTTTCAGAATAACCATAAGCGGCTACGAGATAAGAAGCAATGATGTGTCTAAGGTTATCGATATGATCCACTGTAGCGTTTGGACCAATCAAGATAATATCTGCATCCAGCTTTTCTTTTACAGAAGAATCAATTGCATGAATTACAGAGTATTTTGCACTGGAACCGGCAGAAATCTTAGAATCCAGGCTCTTTGCAACAACGTCCCCCATGTCTGAACCAAGTTTTTTAATACTTGCCATGGAATCAATCTTAGAATGTGGTCCTGTATAGTTAATAAAAACAATAGTATCACTAGCAGCGCTTTTTAATTCTTTTTCATCGACTTCTAAAGCAAAAATTGGAAGTGCCATAGAAAGCACAGAAGCTAAAATACAATAAAACTTTCGAGTATTCATAAATCCTCCAGATTTTAACAATATAATTATATAACTATTTATGAGATTTGGAAGTGTTATTTTAAATTCGAAGGGAAGAAATTTTTACAAGGGTTTCACGGGCCTTATCTCTTGTAGAAGAACTAAACTGTGGATACATCATTCTGGTTAGAATTTGTATTCCGTGTTCATAAAGTGCAGGGCGTCCCATATAGCGGCAGATTTCGTATACAGAATCACACATTGAATTTAATACAGAAGTATTTCTGGCATTAATATTCTGCATTTTATTGTCTATCGCAGTAAGCATAGAACCGTCAGGATCATACCCGCAGGTTCCTGCTGCAATAATCAAACTTTTAAGATTGTCGTCTTTTGGTTCGTTTTTAATAAGATTAGCAAGAATTTTTGGATAATCATCAGTTCCCATAAGACTGATCTGATTAATGAATTCCTGAACCCCGGTAGAATCAGTTTCAAATACCGATTTATAATCAGGACGAGCCCCGGAATTTGAACGGGAAAGATATTCTGTATAAGCCCCGGACAAAGAGAGCAAATCAGAAGCAATTCGAACTTCCTGCTGGCCGTAAAGACCTTTTCTCAACAAATCAATGCGGTTACTACCTAAGAAATCACGGTCGATTTTTTCTGTAAAATTAAAAATATCAAAATATGAAGTGTCGATTTTGTAATACATTTTGTAATCTATTTTTTTGCAGTTAGATTTTGTGCTTTGAGAAGAATTCTTTTTTACAAGCTTTTGAGATGTTCTAAAGCCATTTAAAACCCAGGCTGTACCGCAGGTAACAAGATGATTTGAGCCGGTATAGCATAAATAATTCCAGGAAGAACTTTGGCCGCCGGGAGAAAGATTTCCGTTCCAGGTTAGATTTCCCTGAGAAGAATAGAGAAGAGCTCGTTTTCTGTCTGCAATAAAGATTCCAGTTCCGTCTTTTGTAACAGAGGCGCAGGACAGGTTGGAATAACTTATGGGCACATCAAAATAATCGCTGACTCTTCCGTCTGAATTATTAAATACAATAATCCGAGTAAAAGAAGAACAGTTTACAATCAGTGAAGATTTAGCCGGATTTAATACTAGAAATTGTGCTCCTGCATTAGAAACACAGGAAGCAAAAGCCTTATCTTCAGAAGGAATTGCCCAGCTGGTTATAGTTTGATTTTCATTGACTGAACAAAGCCCCGCACCATTACCGTTAAAAACAAGGAGAACGCCTTTTCCAGGCAGTGTACAGGCATTCTGAACGAGCCCAGCAAAATTAATTGTTTCAACAATTTCACCAAAAGGAGTAATTCTAATTCCCCCGGAACGACCATTTGGAGTCTGTTCCAAAAAAGCCAGAATAGAGCCGTCATTCATTTCAAAAAGAGGAAGGTCCTTTAATTCCGGTGTATCAAGCTTCCATTTGCATACGCCATTTAAGCCGTAACAGGCAATATTCTTTTTCCCCTTAACAAAAATACGAGAGTCCCGGCCAGAACAGGGAGCACAGGTCAATTCAAATGGAACTTTTTTTGTCCATAATGTAAGCCCGCTGGGATTAATGAGGCTCAAGTTCTTTTTATCATTTACAGAAAGAAGAAAATCCGAAGAAAAAACTGTGAGATAAGGGTCAGGTTTTCCAGGAACAGGATGCTCCCACAATTTGACACCGTTATTTGAAACTGCGCTTATCATTTTTCCATCCGTCAGGACTGCAAGACCATAGGATGTTGTTTGAGGCTGGCAGATTGCTTTGCCGCCGATAACACAAGTCCAGCTGGCGTTTACAGTATTTAAATCCTGAACAGGAACTTTTGTCTGCTGAGAAAAGGCTAGCTGAGATAAAAACAATAAAACAACAGTTAAATAATTTCTTTTCATAAATCTTTTGTTAAAACCGCAAGGCTTTCGATGTGACTGGTATTTGGATAAAAATCTAAAAGATACAGTCTTTCTAATTTATATCCGGCCTTAATCAGAAAACCTAAATCCCTTGCATGGGTTGCAGGATCACAGGAAACAGAACGGATTTGAGGAATATTGGATCTGCAAAGCCACTGGCATACAGCCTTTTCCATTCCGCTTCTTGGAGGATCGATTACGACCGCGTCATATCGAACATCAGGATTCTGCTGAACAAACTTTTCTCCGCTTAATCCAAAGGACTGGTGTGGAATTCCTGCAAGATTCTGTTCTGCAAAAACCAGAGCATCACGGTTATGTTCTACGAGAGTAAGGTTCTTAAAGTAATCTGCAAGGAACACAGAAAAAGTACCAGACCCCGCATACATATCTAAAACAGATTCACCCACAAGACCGTTACAAACTTCTTTGATAGATTTTTCAAGAACCGAAAGATTTGACTGAAAAAAGCCCCGGACATTGAAAGAAATATTATGATGTAAAATCTCAACGGTAATAATATCCTGATCTGTAATACAGGTTCCGCTGTATCGTTTTTTAACCTGCTTAAAGTTTTTATTTTTCTTTTTAGGTTGACTTTCAATTTTTTGTTCAATTTCCTGACATACCGCAATTTTTGAATTATTTAAATCCCCGCCGGAAACAACTTTTTCACTTCCAAAGATATGACAGCGTCCTTGAGGACGGCTCTTAAAATCCACAGACGAAAGCCATTGATTTACAGGTTCTTCTGCAACAAGACACTCTGTTACAGGAACAATGTTATTAGAACTCTTTTCTGACAATCCGCCGTTATTCAGCTGAAATCTTGCCCGGTAGTTATAATTATCCCCTGAAACCACCTGGATTTCAGGAACCTGTATGCCGTTTCGCTCAAAAATGTCCTTAAGAATTTCTTTTCTGAGTTCTTTCTGGTATTCAGCATCGATATGCATCATGTTGCAGCCACCGCAAATACCATAATACTTGCACGGAGGATTTATACGATGTTCAGATGCTTTAAGGATTTTAGTTATTTTAGCAATATCGTAATCATTTTTTTCCTGAACTATTTCTACTTCTAATTCTTCATTAGGGAGGGCAAATGGAACAAAGGTATTTTTTCCATTAATTTTTGTTATACAATTTCCCCCAAAAGTCATTTTGTCTGTTATAATATTTGGCATATACAAAATAGAATACCAAATATTTATTTTTATGGGGAGTATATGCCATGCAGACTCAGAAATTTTTACAGACAATGAAAGACGGGACAGAAATTGCTGTTAACCGCTGGATTCCGGACGATGAAACAAAAATTAAAGGTGTAATCCAGTTAAGTCACGGTATGCAGGAACATGCGCTTAGATATGATAGAATTGGTTGTATTCTTGCAGATGAAGGTTTTGTATTTAGCGCACACGATCATCGAGGACACGGAAAAACTGCTGTAGAAGCACAAAAAACAGGAAAGGGAACATTCCAGAAATTAGCAGATAAAGACGGATTTAACAAGGTTGTTGACGATTTGGATCAGATCATCGACGAACTTAAAAAAGATTATCCGGATAAACCTGTAATTCTTTTTGGACATTCCTTTGGTTCCTTTGTAAGTCAAGCTTACATTGAACGAAATGGTTCTAAACTCAATGGATGTGTACTCTGCGGTTCAAAAGGTCCTGACATGATGGCTGCAAAAGCAGGACACGCAATGGCAAACCTGATGTGTTTCTTTGGAAAGAAAAACAAACAGTCAAAGTTTATGCAAAACCTGGCATTTGCAGGCTATAATGACAGATTTAAAGATGAAAAAGATGAACTCAGCTGGCTCAGTCGAAGTGCCACCAACCGCGCAATGTACAAATCTGATTCCTGGTGCGGCGGAATCGCAACTGTAAGCTTTTTTAGAGATTTAACCTGGGGTCTCAAGACAATTCATAAAGCAAAAAATATGAAAAAAATTCCTCATGACCTCCCGATTTTCATCATCTACGGAGAAGATGACCCTGTTGGAAAATATGGCTCTTCTCTACAGAATCTATACAAAATCTATACAAAGAACGGCATCAAATCTGTAAACATAAAATGTTATGCAAAGGACCGCCACGAAATCTTAAACGAAGAAGACGGCGAAACAGTTCTTAAAGATGTCATTACATGGATTAATTCTATTATAGTCGCTTGATAAAAAATAGTTACTGTAATAAAATCGTCCCATTGTGTTATATAGATACGGAACTGATAAATATGGCCGCCCTGTAAAAAAGGCGGTCATTTATACTAAAAACGAACATGGCATTCCAAAGGGTAGAATTGACCCTGATGCAGTACATATTATTCAGAGATTACGCGATACAGGATACAAAGCATATATTGTAGGGGGTGCTGTACGCGACTTAATCGTTGGTAATACACCAAAAGACTTTGATATTGTAACCGACGCAACTCCATCAAAAATCAAAAGATTATTCAGAAATTCCCGCATAATCGGAAGAAGATTCCGTATTGTTCATGTAATCTGCGGCACAAAAATATTTGAAGTAAGTACTTTCCGTTCTATTTGTGAAGGCTCAGTTGGCAACGAATTTGGTACAATGGACGAAGATGTACAGAGACGCGATTTTACATTGAACGCCCTTTATTATGACCCAATCAGCGAACAGGTAATCGATTATGTTGGCGGATTTAAAGACATTCATAAGCATGTAATCAAGCCGGTTATTCCGCTGGACAGAATTTTTATTGAAGATCCGGTTAGAATGCTCCGTGCCATTAAGTATT
>JAFNQK010000084.1 GCA_017386165.1 Treponema sp. | reverse complement strand
CTGTTTAAGGGATTAAGACATTCCACAAGTTTTGTCTCTTCGATATCTACGTTTCCATGTCTAAATGGATGTGACCTGTTTAAGGGATTAAGACTCATCCATATTGACATTTAACTTAGATGCTGCTATCTTATTTAAGTAGGCGTTGGCTGTTTAAGGTGTTAAGCCTCAAAGAGAAGAGAAAAGATTCTCTCTCAAAAAAATGGTCTAAATGAATGTGACTTGTTTAGGAAGTGAAAGCGACTGGAATTTTTGAATTCCGGTCTTTTTTTTTCGCTGCATAAAATCTCTTCTTTTTTTCAAAAAAATTATCAATTTATACTGATGACGTTACTCTAATAAAATAGATATGAGGAACTTCTTATAATTGAAGGTTCTTTGTATTAACAGGAGGCAATATGGGAATAACTCTAATGGTTATAGGCGGCATGATAATTGGCATTTTATTATTTTCAGCATTAGTTGTACTTTTGTGTGGAGGTTGACATGATGAATTTCAATCATAATTTTAATCGCAACATGAACACAAGCATGAATCATAACAATGATTACCTTGTGTTTGAACAGAGGACTGAGCACGATAAAAACTTATCAACTTTGGCACAGGCACAGGCTGAATGTTTGATGAGCCTCTATTCATATAAAACATGTAAAAAGGAAATGTGCTCATCTTGCAGTAAACATAAAAAGTTACAGGAGTGCATAAATGAACTGGCTTTATGTGACCAGCTAAAGGTTGAATCACTGGCTGAAAACAGTTATGTGCATTCAGCTGCATCCCATAAAATGAAAAGGGACAGTCGTATAAAATCTATGATTGGCTGCATAGGATTTATGGTTATATTCATTGGAGGTGGATTGGCGTTGTTTATCGTAGGCCTATTGATGCATCTCAAGATAATATAATGGCAAATACAAAAATTGTACATTAAATCATTGTTTATAGGAGGCTGGGGCAATGAAAAAGACAGAGGAAATAGTAGACGACTTTATGAACAAGTTTTTTGGAAACTGGCGTGAGTTTTATAAGAAGTTCTTTCATGAACTTTGCGAACGGACACCACACTTACTTTCTCCTATTATTGATATTGACCAGCATAGCTTCAAAGGTCTTGAGTGTAAGTTTGATGATAATATACTTCTGGCACTGTTTTATAACCTCGCCGCCGTGATGATAGAAAATCAACTTGCACTGGTCTACAATAAAAATTATTCATTGAATTATTTTACTGTTCAAGACGTAAGCCATGAGTTTTCAATAGCAGTTGAGAAGTTTGTTGATGCAATGGACATTGAAGCAGTCCATGTAGAAGGATGTTATAGGAGACTAAAGCAATGAAAAAGACAGAGGAAATAGCAGAAGAATTTATGAACAAGTTTTTTGGAAACTGGCGTGAGTTTTATGAGAAGTTCTTTGATGAACTTAATGAGCGGATGCCGCGCTTGCTTACTCCTATGATTTCCATTGATAAGCATATGTATAAAGCTTATATCAGATTTGATGATGATGTACTCCTAATGTTGCTTTATAAACTTGCAGCTGCGATGATTGAAAAGCAGTCGGCGTTGTTTTGCAGTAAAGATTATTCATTGAATTGCTTTTCCGTAAAAGACATTACCCATGAATTTACAAAAGCCGTTGAGGAGTTTATTGATGTAATGGAGTAGATCTGTAATTCCTAAAAAAATATAGCCATGCTTGTCGTTTATATAGAAAATTTGTCAAATAGGCGAAATCGTGGTAAAATAATACTATAATATGTCGAGGTACGTAAAATGAAAAAAATTGTGTTTGCAACCATTCCGATGCAAACGGTTCAGCCGCAGCATTATGTTTCCGAGGAAAACAAAGAAATAGAATATGAGGACAGTGTAAGGTATCCGATTAACGCCCTTCTGGCAAAAACCTTGCGAAACGGCGACGATGTAAAGCTTGTGCAGATAGTTACTGACGGCATTTATTCCGATGACAACGCCAAACTTCAAAAAGAAGAGCTTGATGATATAAATTCCAAAATAGGTGCGAAAATTGAATATGTGAAAATCGAAGCTCCGTATAAAGAAACTAGCGATGTTGTGGAATCGCGCTTTACGCAGATTGTCAATAAACTTGAAGATGACTGCATGATTTATGCCGATATGACTTACGGACCAAAAACGCTGACTCCTGTATTGTTTTTTGCACTGGGATTTGCGGAAAAATTCTTCAACGCCGATATTGCAAATATTGTATACGGAAGAATCCTCTTCGATAAAAACAAACAGACGGCGGCGGATACAGCAGTTCTTTATGATGTGACTTCCCTTTTCTACTTGAATTCGCTTACTTCGGTAATGTCCGCTCCCGACAGCCAGACTGCACTGGAAAGATTGAACAAATTCCTTGCTTTGTAGGAGACTCTTATGACAGAATCCGAAGAAAAAGAGGAAAGCGTCAATTCTCTATGCAAAAAATATTTTACACCGGAACTCTGCGAAGAACCCGTTACCCGAGAAAAGGGCATCGAG
>JAFNQK010000083.1 GCA_017386165.1 Treponema sp. | reverse complement strand
TTGATGCCATCAAAAGTGTAGTGCGGCTTCCTGGTGCGATACCAGCTTCTACGCCTGGAGCAATGTGC
Organism: Treponema sp.; assembly: GCA_017386165.1. GTDB lineage: Bacteria > Spirochaetota > Spirochaetia > Treponematales > Treponemataceae > Treponema_D. The sequence goes on along the minus strand of JAFNQK010000083.1, from coordinate 10,900 downwards.
TTGCCTTTAACGATGGCAGCAACGCTTTCAAGGTCATCGAGAGAAGAGTTTGTACAAGAACCGATAACTACCTGAGTTACTTTCTTTCCTGCAAGTGATTTTACAGTGTTGATTACATCCGGGTTGTGTGGACATGCTGCAAGTGCTCCAAGTTCATCAAGGTTGATTTCGATGATTTTATCATAAACAGCGCCTTCGTCTGCTTTCTGTTCTGTCCAGTCTGAACCGCGTCCCATTGATTCAAGGAACTTCTTTGTTTTTTCATCAGAAGGGAAGATAGAACATGTTGCACCAAGTTCTGCACCCATGTTAGTGATTGTAGCGCGCTGTGGAACTGTAAGAGTTTCTACGCCTTCGCCAAAGTATTCGTAAATTGCAAGTGTACCGCCCTTTACAGTTTCGCGGCGGAGAACTTCAAGAATAATATCCTTGGCACCAACGCCTTTGCGGAGTTTACCTGTGAGTTTTACACCAAAGATTTTTGGCATAGCAAGGTGGAAAGCACCGCCACCCATAGCAACTGCTACGTCAAGACCACCGGCACCGATTGCAATCATACCGATACCACCGCCTGTTGGAGTGTGGCTGTCTGAACCGAGTAAAGTTTTTCCAGGTTTTCCAAAGCATTCAAGGTGAACCTGGTGACAGATTCCGTTTCCTGGACGACTGAAATAAAGACCGTATTTTGCAGCGATTGACTGAAGATAGCGGTGGTCGTCCATGTTCTTAAAGTCTGTCTGGAGAGTATTGTGGTCAATATATGAAACAGAAAGCTCTGTTTTAACACGAGGAATACCGATTGTTTCAAACTGAAGGTAAGTCATTGTACCTGTGGCATCCTGTGTAAGGGTCTGGTCAATTTTGATAGCGATATCTTCGCCTCGAGCGATAGGTTCGCCTTTTACAAATTTTGTGTCAGAGCATGCTTCAGGAACTATGTGAGCCTGAAGAATTTTTTCTGCAAGTGTAAGAGCCATAATTAATTATCCTCAAAATATAAGAGATTTTTTTTATTATATCGACTAAGGGGGCGTTTTGCAATTCAATGAATATGTGATATACTGTTTATTATGAAAAATATTTTTTCAAAAAGTCTTTTGATTCTCAGCGTTTTTGTACTTTTTTCCTGTACAAATAATTCAGGAACTCAGATTCCGGTTATTTACGAAGAATCCTTGAAGGATATTTCTGATAAAAGAAATGCAGAATTAAACTGGACTAAAGAAATCGAAAGTGTAAGACTCATTAGGGATATTAATAAATCTTCCAGCGTTATATCAACTGTAAAGTTGTCTCCTGAAATTATGGCGGTTTCTGTGCAGGAAAATCCACCTGTATATCCGTTTTTAGAAGATTTTGGAAGCCTTGATACCACCAATCTTTCTAATGAATTAAGAGAATTTCTTGATTCTTTCTGTTCAAAGATATGTACCTGGGAATTTGATGATTCTCTCATGGACAGTAATTATGTGTTTTCACTAATTCTTTTTAAATATGATGTTGAACAGTTATATAACAATTCGAAGATACAATTTTCTGATTATATTTATGGTGAACCTTTTATCGATAAAGATGTAATAACGGTTCCTGTTAGATTTTCAACCAATGATGTAACTCTTGATATTTCAGTTTATGTTGATAAAAGTTCCTCTTTTAAAATCAATCAGATTGTAATTGATAATTTTGTTGTGGAGTAGAGAAATATGGAGAATAAGCTTTCAGGTATTGAGAGAGAACTTGTATTAAAGTATCTCTTGGACGGAAATGTTCCGGTAACAATTACTCCTCTTGATGAAAAGACTGATGATCATGAAGAAATTCATAATCTTGAATCAGAAGTTGTGCCGATTTTAATTTCTCCAGAAAATATTTCGGTATTAAAAGAAGGAATTATTCTTTTACAAAAAGTAAAAACAGTAAATAAATTTGTAGGAAAAAAGGTAAAAGTCGAATTCTATTTTAACCATGTAGGTTTGTATTTTGTTTCAGAATTAAAAGCTGTAAGTTCCGGTCCGGCTCTTGTAATTCCAGTTTCAATTTTTAGAATTCCAAATGTGCCTATTGTGCATAATTATAATTTTTCTGCAGTTTTGTATTATACCCTTGATAAGGCAAACCATAATTATTTCCCTTGTTATCCGGCTTATGGCTTTGAACTATTTACACGTCCTGTGTGGAGTTCCATTGAATTAAAGAAGCAGAAGGAAGCTAAAAAATATCTGGAAAAATTTGTTGTAAAAGCTCATGATAACGGTCGGGCAGGCAACGGAATCCAGTTAATTCCTATCTGTCATTATCTTGTGCAGGAAAAGACTTATCGAATAGAAGCCTTTGAAAATTCATTAAAACCATTTGAAGTTATTTTTGTAAATCACGAAAGAATAGTTCTAGCATATGAGCAGAACGAGTTTATTAAAATTAATGAAGATAATGAATATGCGGTAAAGATGTCTTTTAGTCTTACAAATACTCCTACAATAACCCGTGATATTTTTGTAACTGCAAGGGTAGATGCTATTTATACAGACAAAAAAGAATCCAGAATTTGCTGCGATATGAGTTTTACAACTCTCCAGGAAGAGGATTTGCGCTTTTTATACGAAAAGACAACAAGTACTCTGTTAAATTAGTTTTCTTCTGATTCTGTTTCTTCTTCTTTTGAAAGCTCTTTTTCTACTTCTCCAGGCTTATTGCCCAGCATAATTGCAATTGGATGCAGGAAAGAGATATTTTCACAAAGGATTTTCACAATTACAATCATCGGAACTGCAAGAATCATTCCGACAAAGCCCCACATCCAGCTAAAGAAAGTCAATCCAACAAGAATGATAAAAGGACTTATTCCCAGGTTTTCACCTTCGATTCTTGGTTCGACGATATTTCCTAAAATCATATTTATCGAAGTAGTTAGTACTAAAACATATATTGTCTGCCATGCACTTGGATAAAACTGGATTAGAGAAAAAAGCGTCGTGATTCCAACTGAAAAAATAGAACCAAATGTCGGAATAAAGTTCATTATAAAGGCAAAAAATCCCCACAAAACTGCAAAATCTAATCCGATTGGAAGCACTACAAGAAATACTAAAATACCGGTGGCAAGAGAAATTAATGATTTAATCGAAATATATCTTACGGTTTTAGAGATTGTCTTGTTCAGGATTTTTACAACTTTGCTCTGATAAGAATTTTTGAACATTGCATTAACTTTTTCTCTTCCATTTTTCATTTCTAAAAGAAGGAAAACAGAAAAAAGGATAATAATTGAAAGGTTTCTTATCAGGGAGATTACATTTCCAGAAACATTGAAGGCTGCTTTTTGCAAAAAGTCACGGATTCTAAAAGAACTCCAGAGATTTTCAAAAAGGGATTTATCGCTGTCAATATTGAAATTGAGTTTATCTGCAAAAATAGAATAAATATTCATCAATTTTGATTCGTATTTACTGTACTGACTTAGAATTGTAGAAATACTTGTTCCAATAATGGACATGAGGATAATTATAAGCACAAGAATTAATATTGCTACAATAAGTGTGCTCATAATCCATGGAAGTTTTAATTTCTGATTTATTTTTTTTACAAGGGGGTAGGTTGCACAGCTGACAAGCAGTGCAACTGTCAGCGGCAGGGTAACTGCCGCTGTAAACTTTAACGCAACAACAAGCACAGCAACTGCAAAAAATACGAGGATAGTAAAAATGTGCTTGTTGTATTGTTCGTTTTTCATTATTTGTTCTTTGGTTTAATTACATCGAATCCGCAGAATGGTACAAGTACAGGTGGAATTGTAACTGAACCGTCTTCGTTCTGGTAGTTTTCAAGGATTGCAAGCATTGCACGACCTACTGCGATTGCAGTTCCGTTTAATGTGTGAACGTACTTGTTCTTTCCGTCATCATCCTTGTATTTGATGTTAAGGCGGCGAGCCTGGTAATCAGTACAGTTAGAAGTTGAAGTAACTTCTCCGTATTCTCCGCCGTTGCGTCCTGGCATCCATGCTTCAAGGTCCCATTTGCGGTAAGCCGGAGCACCAAGGTCACCTGAACATGTATCAACAACGTGGAATGGAAGTCCAAGTCCTGTAAAGATTTCTTCTTCGATTTCACGGAGCTTGTGGTGAAGTTCGTCAGACTGTTCCGGAGTACAGTAAACAAACATTTCTACCTTGTCGAACTGGTGAACGCGGTAAAGACCTTTTGAGAACTGACCTGCAGCACCAGCTTCCCGGCGGAAACAGTGTGAAAGTCCACCGTAGAGGAGTGGAAGCTTTGCTTTATCAAGGATTTCACCTGAATGGTAACCGCCGAGAGTAATTTCAGCAGTTGCAACAAGACAGGTTCCTTCTTCTTCGATTGCATATACGTTTGATTCGTTTCCGCGTGGATTAAAACCGATTCCCTTAAGAACTTCTTCACGGGCAACATCAGGAGTGATGAAAAGTTCAAATCCGTGCTTGCGGAGTGTGTTCAATGCATACTGAATCAAAGCCTGTTCAAGGAAAACAGCTTCATTTTTAAGATAATAGAATTTTGGACCAGAAACCTTTGTACCGCGGTCAAAGTCGAGAAGGTCAAGTTCTTCTGCAATCTGAACATGATCTTTTGGTTCAAAATCAAACTTGCGTGGAGTTCCAACCTTTTTAACTTCAAGGTTTTCTGTATCAAGTTTACCGATTGGAGCATCCGGGTGAATCATGTTTGGAATCTGACGAGCAGCTTCTTCAAGTTTAACTTCAATTTCTGCAAGTTCTTTATCTACAACTGCAACTTCTTCCTTGATTTTTTTGCCAGCTTCAATTAATTCAGCACGTTTTGCATCATCAAGTTTCTGCTTCATTGCCTTTGCGTTTTCGTTGCGTTTTGTCTGAAGTTCCTGCTGTTTTGTTACAAGAGCAGTACGTTTGTCAAAAAGTTCTACAACGATATCTGCATCAGCAGTCATATTGCGATTTTTAATATTTTCTTTTACTGCGGCAAGATTGTCCTTTATAAATTTGTAATCAAGCATTTTATATTCCTCTTATTTACCAAAATTTACTGAATTGTGTAGCTGAGAAGTACAGTTGATGTTGTAGTAATGTTTCCTGATGCATCAGCAGTTTTTTCTGTTTTAATCTCAGAAATCGATGTTACCTGACCAAGTTTGCAGCCGCTTGCACCAGCGAGAAGTGAACCTGCATCCTGAGCCTGCTGAACAGCCTGGGATCTTGCCCGTCTTGTTGCACTTGCGGAATCTGTCAAATCATATGTAACACTCTTTAGTTTGATTGCACCTGTTTTGCAGTCGATAATTGCAGGCAACAATTCAAGATTACGAACTGTAACTACGATTGAGCGGCGTGCTTCATACTGCTGTGCTGGATTTGTGATAGAACAATCTCCAATAACTATATCTGTTTCGTTTACGCCAATAGCTTTAATAGAATCTCTTAATCTTCCGGATAAGGTATTGTTATCTGTTACTATCTGTTTTGCGCTCCATCCTGCGGTCAAAAGTGTAAATTCAACAGTAGCGATATCTGCTTTTGCTGAAACACTTGCTGTTCCTTCTGTAGTTAAACTTCTGGAAACTTCTCCCATTTTGTTTACTGTACATGAACTGAAAAATGCTGTTAATACAATTGCTGCACAGGCAAACTTAAATCCCTTTTTCATAGGACCTCCAATATTCTTTATCATTTATCTTATATTTATATAAAAACGCTTTAAGAAAATACTTCTTTTGTTTGCTTTGTCCCATAATTTACTAGCGGGATAATTTTTTACAACAAGATCGTATGATTCTATTGCGTCTTTGATATTCTGCACCGGAGATTTTTCTTCAAGAATTTGTCCTTGTAAGAATAATCCTTCGTCGATTCTTGTAGCTGATTTGTCAAAAAAATCAGTGATTGATTTGAGCGCATCAGCATAATTTTTATTATTGTACTGTAGTTGAGCCTTTGATAGCAATTCATCTGAAGAAAGATTTTCATTGTCTTTTGTACTGATTTCCTTAGAAACCTGGGACTTTGCAGAATCTGCAATTTTTTGAGTTGCTTTTGGCTCTAGATTACTTTTTTCTGTTTTTTCGGCCTGTTGACCACTAGAAGTTTGGATTACAGTTTTTGCATTTGATTCTTTTTCATCTTTTTGATGATTATTTTCGGTAGAAATATTTCTTTCTGCAATCTTTTTTACGGGAGAAGCAGCTTCTTCTGTTTTTTTCTGTTCCAGTTCCTTTTGTTTTTGTTCTTTTTGTGCCTTTACAGTTTCTGCTGTAATTTTTGCTTTTGGAGGAACTATTTCTGCATAAACAGGTGCTGTTATGTGAGCGTCGTTATTAGAATTTTTATCCTGAACGATTACTTCAAGATAATCATCTATATAATTTCCTGTGAGCGTGTCGTTTTTATAAAAATGGAGAAGGAACTTTCCTGCGAGTCTTGAGCGTAAAGTAAAGGACTGATCCTGTCCTCCGAGTTTTCTTCCACCAAAAATAAAGTTCTTGTTTTTGATGTCGAGATTGCCTTCTGAATCAATATTACCCTGATAAATCCAGCCTTTTCCGGGATAAGTTATATCTATAAACTGGTTTTTTTGCATTGTAACGGTGCGGCTTGGTTTGATTTCTTCTGTTTTTATTCGATAATCTTCTTCATTATCTTCAATAATAGAAGATTCTTCTGATGAGTTTACAACTGTTTCTGATTTTTCGGTCTGGATTAAAGCTGTTTCATTCTGGTTATCTTGAATTACATCAGTTTCTTTTGAATCGGTTGAAGAATTTTTCTGTTCTTCATTTGCTTTTGTAACCTGTTCCAGTTCTGAGGTTAATCTTGCAATTTCTTTTTCAAGGCGTTCTTTTTATTCTTCCTGTTCTTTGATAATTTCGTCTTTTTCATTGAGGAGAACTGTATTTTGTTCTTCCTGGATTACAGGTTCATAAGAGATTTCTTCTGGTTCTGATATAGTTTCTTCATTTTGTGAAGTTTGTTCATCATCGAGAGCGATTTCAGGCAATTCAGAAAGTTCTTCCTGAGTTACAGCTTCCTGTAAGTCAATTAAATCGTCCTTAGGAGTTTCTTCTTCTGACACAGCTTGTTCTACTTTATTTTCTTCCTTGGCTTCTGGTGTTGAGGCACAAGAAAAAAGCATAAAAGATATGGCGAGAATGCTGATAAATGTAAACAATTTTTTTTCTATCATGGAGCAGCTCCAATTATTTCTGAAACAGTTCTGTCGTTTGTGTCAGAAAGTTTCTGTATCTCTTGTTCAGTTGGAGTGGTAAACCATTTTTCAATGTCTTCTTTACTCCAGTTTTTCTGAGTTTTTCTTTCTGTTATATATCCGTCAGGAACGACAGGCCCGTCAGGTATTAAAAGTTTTTGATCAATAACAAGTTCTTTTTGAGGTTCTATAGGGGGCAATTTTTTCTTTTTTCCAGAAATAGAAAGAACTATTACAGCGCAAAAAGTCATAAAAATTAAAAGGCTGCAGATAAAAATCGTCTTTTTTTTATTTTCCTGGAGAAAAAATTTAATATTTTCTAGAATCTCATTAAAATCCTGCATCTATTAATGCCTTATTCCTGAACAGAAGATTCTTCCGTATTTGCTTCCTGAAGTTTTTTTGCTTCTTCTTTAGCTCTACGTCTTTCTTCTTCCTTACGTTCCTCTTCTTCTTTTTTTATGCGTTCTAACTCAGGGTCTGTAATTGTTCCGTCAGGATTATAAATTCTCTTTGGTGGTCGAGGAGGAATATAAGTACCTTCTTCCGGAGGAACATCTTCTTCTACAAAGTCGTCGGCATTTCTGTCAACTCTTGCACCAATTTTGATATCTTCATCAAGGCGGAGTGCGATAATCTTACTTACACCAGATTCTTCCATTGTGATACCAAGCATTGTGCTTGCACCCATAACGGTTTTCTTATTGTGAGTGATAACAATATACTGAGAAACGTTTGCAAAGCTTTCAAGTGTTGTAACAAGGCTTGAAACGTTCTTGTCATCAAGGGCTGCATCAATCTCATCCAAAAGACAGAATGGGCTAGGGCGAACCTGATATGTTGCAAAGAGCAATGCTACTGCAGTCATTGTCTTTTCACCACCGGAGAGAAGGGCAATGCTTTCAAGTTTTTTTCCAGGCGGCTGTGCAAGAATTTCAATACCGCTTGTAAGAACATTCTGTGGATCTTCAAGTCGGAGTTCGGCGCGTCCACCATTAAACATTCGGCGGAACATGTTATGGAAATTCTTTTTAATTTTGTTGTATGTTTCAAGGAACATTTCTGAAGATTTTGACTTGATTTCTTCACTTACGCGGATCAAATTATCAAGACTCTTCTGGGTGTCTTCATAGTTTGCCTTCTGGCGTTCAAAGCGTTCCTTTACTTCGGCAAATTCTTCAACAGCCATCAGGTTTACCTGACCGCAGGAACGGAGAATTTCTTTTGCTTCGGCAAGCTTTTCTCTCAATTCAGAAACAGGTTTGGTGATTTTGTACATGTGTTCTTCAAATTCCATTAAATCACGGGAATGCTGTTCCTGGAAGTTCTGCTTGATATTACGAATTTCTGTATCGCTGGAGTTAAGAGTCAAAGTAAGTCGTTCAAACTGTGCCTGGAATTTATTCTGTTCTTCCTGTTTTTTAATCAGCTTGTCTTTTTTGCCGCTTACATTTGAATTGTTTTCTGCAATTTTTGCATCCAGTTCTTTTAACTGATCTGCAAGCTTTGTACCCTTGTATTCGAGTTCTGCGATTTCCTGTTCAATCTCGATAATCTGCTCGTTCATTTCATCAGATTTTTTTGTTTCTGACTCGAGATCCTGTTCTGCATCTCTGAGATTGTTCTGTTCTGACACTAAACTTCGGCGCAATAAACTTGCCTGATTTAAAGAAGCCTGAATTTCTGCTTCCATTTTGGCTTTGTTTTCTCTGAGTTTTGCGCAGGTGTCTTTATATTCGTTGATTTTTGCAGCAAGGTCACTGTTTGAATTACGCAAATCTTCGATTTCTTTATTTAAAGCATCGATTGAGTCGTGATTTTCCTGGATTTTTTTATCCAGTTCACGCTTCTTTGTCATAATTCCTTCAGGAGAAAGGAATTCTGTGATAAATGCAGGGGATGCCTTTTCATATTCTGCAAGAGATTTTTCAATATTAGAAATTAAATCTTCAGCCTGTTTAAAATCATTAGAAGCTTCTGTCAAAGTTTTAGAAAAATCTTCTGGACTGTGGTTAGCCTTTGCATAATCGCTGTAAATGTTTTTTCTGCCTTCCGCAAAGATTTTAAGTTTTTCTACAGAATTAAGAAGTTCTGTTTTTGCGCTTGCAAGAGCTTTTTCGGAAAAACCTGCATCCTTAAGCTTTGCATCCAGCATTCCAACGATATCTTCTGTAATTGAAGTAAGTTCCAACTGTAATTCTTTGCGGATTTCGTCAAACTTTGAGATTTTTGTACGATTTTCATCTGATTTTTTATTGTTTGAAACAATCTGTGTACTAGCGGTTGCAATGTTGTTTTCAAAGTCAGAAATATTTTTGTCAAATTCAGTAACCTGCTTTTCTTTTTTATGGATATCAGCTTCCTGTTCGTCAATTTCTTCCTGAAGACTGTCGATATTTTCCTGAATTGAAGAAATCTTTACTTCCAGAGTTGCAAGCTTCTGTTTGATTTCGCGTGCCTGGGAATTAAGGTTGTTAGCCATTTCCTGCTTACCGTTGCGTTCCTTGGCAATTCCAACAACTTCAGCCTGCATTGCATAAACCTGGTCCTGCATTTCGCGAACCTTGTCCATGTTTTCAGAAATGGTATTGTTAATTTCTTCTATTTCTTGTCTCACGCGGTTTCGTTTTTCTTCTACCTCTTTTAATTCCTGCTCATGACGGGTTTTGTCTGTAACGAAATTGCGGAGTTTTAAGAGTGTGATATCAAGTTCGTAGTTGAATACGTCTTCTTTTACCTGACGGTATTTAGCAGTTTTTTCAGCTTGAACTTTCAATGTGTCATAGGAACGCTTGATTTCTGCCATTGCAATTTCAATCTGTTGCATATTGCGTCTTGTTTGTTCAAGTTCGCGTTCGGCGATGGCACATTCAGCTTTTGAACGGCTGATTCCGGCTGCTTCTTCAAAGATATAGCGGCGGTCTTCTGGTTTAGAGGATAGAATCTGGCTAACCTGTCCCTGTTCCATGATGGAATAAGAAGATTTTCCGACACCAGTATCCATAAATAGTTTTACGATATCCCGGGAAGAAACCGGTCTGTTATTGATAAAATATTCCTGCTCACCGGAACGGTAAAGTCTGCGTTTGATGGCAATTTCAGACTCTTCCATTGGTAAAAGTCCGTTTTCGTTGCTCATTGTCATTGTTACTTCTGCAACGTTAAGGGCAGGGCGTCTTTCTGTTCCGTTAAAGATTACATCTGTTTTTTCTGCGGCTCGTAAATTTTTTGCTTTGTTTTCTGCTAAAACCCATTTAATAGCGTCAACGACATTACTTTTTCCACATCCGTTAGGACCGAGAAGGGCAGTAATACCGTCAGAAAAATCGATATGGGTTCTGTCTGCAAATGATTTAAAACCGAAAATGTCTAAGCTTTTAAGAAACACAAAAACCTCGTTTTACAATAATAAGTAACTTTATTATTATAACGATTTGTATTCTCTCTTTCAATTATTTACAATTCTGGGCTTACTACTTTGCCTGCAATTACCTGTTTTGGATATACGATTATGCCCAGTTTCTTTTCAAGGGCTGCGTAATTTCTCATTTCAAATTCGTCACCGATTACGACATTAATTCCTTTTTTACCGGCACGGGCTGTTCTCCCCGCTCTGTGAACAAAAAAGTCATTATCGCTTGGTAGGTCCATCTGAATAATATGGGTGATTCCTGGTATATCAAGACCAC
>JAFNQK010000082.1 GCA_017386165.1 Treponema sp. | reverse complement strand
CCATCACGTATTAAATCAGAAGTACTCTGCAATGCTTTTATATAGGCATACGATTTAAAAAGCCATTTATAATACTCAGGATATACAAAATTTAAATTTGGAATGAGCATCACATACGCAGAACTTATACACCCCCGTTCTTGACTATATTCAAGCCCACCCTGAAAACTACGCATACTAATTACAAAATCACCAGGTTCAACATGCTTCAATATATTGAAATCTTTTTCAACAACAACAACTCTTTGTTGCTCAATTTCCATAAATTTCTTCTGATTTATAATTCCATGCTTTTGACTTGCAGTTAATTGCTCATCTCCAACATGAGCCCTTTCTTTTCGTTGTGAAAACAATGCTTTGGGTTGTACGATTTTCCAATCATCAGGAATTTCCCCAATCCAATCGATGCCGCTCTGCTTCATTTATTATTACCTTGCAAAGATTCCACTTTGCTTTCAAGCTCGTCAAAATCAGCCTTTTGCTTTTCGATTCTAGCGTTATTGAATTTTTCGTATTCTGCATAAGCTTTCTGTTTTGCTTTTTCTGCGGAAACGGTGCCTGCATTATCTAGGACATTTCGCCCATAAAACTTCAAAAATTCATTCAATTTGTTTTCCCAGTCTGCCATGTGCATTGGAACACGCTGTTTTGCCATATCTTCCGCATAATCCAGATACATTACAACAATACGGTTTAAAGCTTCGACTTCATCTTTTGAAAGATAATTTTTAGCAATGTCTACATCACCTTTGCGAACAACCGCACCCTTCCAGCTAGTCAAGCCCATATTGTCTTTTGTTGCATCGGCGCGACTGTCTATTATTTCTGCGGCAGTATGAGAATGAACGCTATAATGCATTTTATTTTGAACCGTTTTGAAAAATAGCTTTGTTTGTTTATCATCCTTGTCGTAATCTATACTTGTGGCATAAATTGCTTTTACTTTTTCATAAAAACGCTGTTCACTGGCGCGAATGTCTTTAATTCGCTCAAGGAGTTCGTCAAAATAATCATCGCCAAACTGCTTTGGACTTTTTAAACGCTCATCGTTCAGGACAAAACCTTTTTGCGTATATTCATGAATTAAACTTGTTGCCCAGTTCCTAAAATGAATGCCTACATGAGTGCGTACTCTATAGCCAATGGCAAGTATCATATCAAAACTATAATGTTTTGTGTGTCTTTTTATCTGTCTTTTTCCTTCAGTTTGAACTTGTAAGTATTCCTTACAAGTTCGATTTTCATCAAGCTCGCCATCTTCATAGATATGTTTTATATGCTGGGTGATGTTCTGAGGCTTTGTTTGATATAACTCCGCTATAGAAGCTTGCGTCATCCAGATATTGCCGTCCTGAAAAAGAACATCAACCTTTGTATCGCCTTTTTCGTTCTGGTATATCATTAAGCTGCCATTATTATTTAATTCGCCGTTCATTTTTGCCCCCTATTTGTCCCCAAACAGATTATGAAGTTTTTCCATAAGGCTCTTTTCGTGCGCTTCTATACGGGCGGCAATATTTTCTGCCTTTTCAAGCTGTTTGTATTCATAAAAAGTTCGGGTAAAAGGAATCTCGTAGCCAATCTTTGTTTTAGACTTGTCTATCCAGGCATCTTTATTGTATGGGAGAACTTCACGCTCAAAATATTTGTCTATGTCTTGGTCAAGCGGAACATTTTCAAAGTCACGCTTGTCACTGTCTGGCTGAATCTTACCCCTCTTGTCTTTAACAGGCTTTCCCTTTTCATCAAGCAGAGGACTTTCTACCGTGATTTTATTGTAGCCCAAATCAACACTGTCCAAAACTTTTGACTTGCAGATTATTTTTGCACCGCTTTCGGAAGTTTTTTTATAGACTTTATTTTTTGCATAGTCATCGTAGGCTTTTACAATAAGATTGCGGCATTCGTTTGTTATGTCAACCCTTTTGTTGCCTATGTTTTTTCTGCGGCTTTCGTAACAATTCGAGGCATCTATCAGCTGAACTTTGCCAACTCGCTTTTCTTCTTTGTCTTTTGTAATAATCCAGATGTATGTCGCAATTCCTGTGTTGTAAAAGGAATCATTCGGAAGCTGAACGATTGCATCAAGCCAATCATTTTCGATTAAGTAACGGCGGATTTCACTCTGTCCGCTTCCCGCATCCCCAGAAAAGAGACTTGAACCGTTCTGGATGATTGCCATTCGTCCGCCCGCAACGCTTGCTCGCGTATGCGTATTTTCATTTGGATCTTTTAGTTTTGAAACACCATTGAGCATGAACAAAAGCTGTCCGTCACTTTTAGGAGGAAGTCCTACACCAAAACGTCCGGCAGATCCCTTTTTATTTTCCTTTTCGATATCTTCAGCTTCTTTCTTCCAGTCGATTCCAAACGGTGGATTGCTGATAATATAATCAAATTTATAGCCGCCAAATTTGTCGTCATTGAGAGTGTCTCCAAATTGCATATTGTTCGGGTCTCCGCCACGAATCAGCATATCAGCCTTTGCAATACCGAATGTAAAGGGATTGAATTCCTGACCGAAACTTGTAACAACAGCTTCTTTATCAAATTGCTTCAAGCGTTCTTCCATACAGGTAAGCATCTGGCTTGTGCCCATGGTCATGTCATAAACAGTTTTATTGATTCCGTCTGAAGCAAAGGCATTTTTGTCGCTGTTCACAAGAAGGTCGCACATGAGATAGATAATATCGCGGCTGGTAAAGTGCGCTCCGGCTTCTTCGTCATAACTTTCCGAAAAACGCTGAACAAGATTTTCAAAGATATATCCCATATCAACGGCACTGATTTTTTCGGGCGACATATCGGCCTTTGCGGAATTAAAATCGCTTATAACCTGATAAAGGACTTTTCCTTCTTTCATGGTCTTTATCTGGTCCTCAAACTTCATACGGTGAAGAATATCTTTTACATTATCAGAAAAGCCGTTCAAATAATCTTCAAAGTTATCTGCAATATTCGCACTGTCTGCAAGAAGAGTTTCAAATGTAAAACGGCTTGTATTGTAAAACTGGTAGCCCGATGCCTTTGTAAGAAAGCCTTCTTTTACCTGCAAGTCCTTTACTTTTTCTGCCATTTTAAGAACCTTTGCATGGCTTAGCAGAAGGCAGTCGTGAAAACGTTTAATAATGCACATAGGCAAAATAACAAGGCCGTATTCATGCGGCTTGTAAAGACCAACAAGCGTGTTTGCCACATTCCAGATTAAAGCGGCTTTTTCCTGAATATTGCTTCCAACAGTTTTTATAAGTGCATCGTTATTTTCCATTTCATCAAACCTTCTTATTCTATGCGGGCAATGTTAAAAATCTTGTTTTCAAAATCAAGTTACTTTTTATTATAGCAT
>JAFNQK010000081.1 GCA_017386165.1 Treponema sp. | reverse complement strand
ATAAAGCTTCCCGTCATAAGGGATGCGATGAGCGGTCCAAGATATGTGATTACAGGAAGGATTGCGTTTCTCATTGCGTGCTTGAAGATTGAGCTGAAAGTGCTCACACCCTTTGCCCGTGCAGTGCGCATATAGTCCTGTCCGATTACGTCAAGCATTGATGAGCGCATTAGTCTGGCGATGTAGAACGTGGGGTAAAGTGCGAGAGCCATGACCGGCATTATGTAGTGCGCGGGTGTGGTAAGTCCAAGCGACGGAAGCCACTTGAGTTTGGTCGCGAAAATATACATCAAAAGCGTTGATGAAAGGAAACTCGGTATCGCTATTCCACCGGTCGAAAGCACCACGAGGATGTTGTCGGCAGCCTTTCCACGCTTGTAGGCCGCGATTGCACCGAAAGGAACTCCGAACAGGATTGCCACAAGGATTGCCCATCCGCCGAGACTTGCAGAGACAGGAAACTTTGTGAAAATGATTTCGCTGACAGTCCTTCCGCGCTTTTTAAGGGAAAGACCGAAATCACCGCGGAGAACCCCGCCAATGTAGGTCAGGTACTGCTGTCCGAGCGGCTTGTCCAGACCGTACTTCGCTTCCATGGCAGCCTGTGCCTGCGGAGTGACAGCCTTTTCTGAAAGGAATGGTCCACCTGGAACCATGTTCATAATGAAGAAAGTAAGCGTTGCAACTAGGAACGCCGTAACGATGGCCGTAGCCACCCTTTTGATGATGTACTTTAGCATTGACTATGCCCCATAAGGTAAGTTTAGAACGTCGATAAACTCAAAAAAACCCCATAATATTGACATTCTAACATATTGTTATAAGTTATAATCAAAAGGGTCTTTAAGTCAAGGCATTTTCCGCCGGTAAGTTTATATAAAACCACGTGTTAAAAAAAATTTATATTTCAATTAGCTTACGGGTTAAGTTAAAATAAATCGGAATTATCCCCTCACGCACTTTATATTAACGCAAGAACATTCTGACCGTCACCAGTCAAATTTTCTGCTTCGTCGGATGCTCCAATTTGCAACGCAAGCGTTGCTAAATCTTCTACACCCTCCACAGACCTGAATTCGGACACTCCTTGCCCTATTGTTTTTATAGCATTTTCTTTAAGATTTATGGCTGCATTGACATCCCGGATGTGCTCTGTCCCACATTCCGGGCAAATCCAACTTCTGACAGATAAGTTTTTTGTAATCGGATTTTTAAATCCACAACAGTGGCAAATCTGCGAACTTGCGAAAAATCTGTCTGCTTTTATGACTTGACAGTTGTTCTCATTCAAAGAACTTTTCCACAACAATTTGTTCGTGAAATTTCCCAAACTTGCATCACCGTAGTTCTTTGCATTGCGTGAGAATTTCATCATACCACGGATATTTAAATCCTCTATTCCAATGACCTGGTAAGTTGATACAAGACGCTTGGTTTCCTTTTCAATCCAATCGTTGCGACACTCGGAAATGTAATGCTCC
Organism: Treponema sp.; assembly: GCA_017386165.1. Taxonomy (GTDB): domain Bacteria; phylum Spirochaetota; class Spirochaetia; order Treponematales; family Treponemataceae; genus Treponema_D. The sequence goes on along the minus strand of JAFNQK010000081.1, from coordinate 825 downwards.
ATACGGGCAACTTTTACACGAGCCTTCTCGCGGTTGTTTGAGCCGATTTGCTTACGCATCATTCGCCTTTGCAGTTTTGTCAGTTTCTTTAGATTTGCCTGTTTTTGTGCAACATAGCCAAAATCTTTTCCAGATGAACCATCTGAATCTATGTAAAAGTCTGCTGGTGAAAAATCCAGTCCGATGGCTTGGTTTTCGTCACCTTCATAGATTTTCTTTTTATGACAGTATTCTCTTTCAAAAAGCAAAACTGCATAATACTCGTTCGCAGGATTTTTTCTGATTGTAATTGATTTCAAATCTGCACCGTCTCGTAAAAAGAAATCGAGCTTTCCTTTCTTGTTTCCACTGTGTCGGAATTTCACCAACCCCAATTTAGGAACTTTTATTTTTCTTTCGTTCCAGATTAGAGCAATGTTCATACATTCCCTGTAGGAAAAATCGTGGGATTTTTTAGATTTGAATTTTGGTCTTCCAACTTGTGTTCCAGCTCGTGTCCCTTTTACTGAAGCAAAGAAATTCTTATAAGCTGCTTCTGCGAACATTGTGGCAGAACAAAGTGCCTGACTTGAAACTTCTGCCAAATACGGAAATTTCACTTTCATTTCTTTTTCAGAAGAGAAATGAGCAGTTTTCCATAAAGCCTTATGTTCTTCAGGTTTGGCAGGCTTGATTACATTTTCATAAAATTGATTTCGTTCAAAAAGACGATTGTTATAGATTTGACGGACACAACCAAAAGTTTTTTCGATTAAAACTTTCTGTTCGTTAGATGGATAAATTCGTAATTTTAATGCTCTGTGTTGAGTTTCAACTGGAGCGACT
>JAFNQK010000080.1 GCA_017386165.1 Treponema sp. | reverse complement strand
CAGATGCTGCTTCGAAGTTGTATTTTACAATTCCTAAATCCAGCTGAGTCATAGGGCCACGCTTTGTTGTGATAACTGCTTCATCCCCATCAAGAGAAACCTGGAACTTCTGCTGATTGAGTGCTGTCGGTGCCAGAATTGCAGCTTCCAGACCTTCCTGGAACCAGACCGGAGTAGAAGGCAAATCAGCTTCCGGAACCTTACAGAGTTTGCTGAGCGGCTTTGACTTATGAGCCACACCCTGACTTTCACCATATCCAAGCGCAATTACACAGACAATCTTTTCGCCGGCATTTTTATCTGCCTTGCATTTTCCTTTGCCGTAAGTGCCCGCAACCCAGCAGGTGTTGAGGCCAAGAGTCTGTGCCACAAGAACAAGTTTCTGTCCGTAATAGCCGCACTTTTCATCAAGCTTATCAATGGACTTGCTGCCGATCATCGCGATATAGTTCTTTGCATTTTTGAACTTACCGTAATGAGCAAGGAAGGTATCAAAGCATTCAGGATCATCAGTGACGAGCTGAATGTTTAATCCGCTTTCTGCATTGCACTCCTTAATAAGAGCCGCAAGCTTTTCTTTATCTTCGCTTTTTACAGGAAGATCCTTAAACTGTCTCACCGAATGTCTTTCTTTGATTGCTTCTTTTATATCCATATTTAAATAATAATACAAAAATTCCTGTCTGTAACATAAAATAATGTTATTCCCAATAAATTTTGTTAGTCTCAGTTGACAAAACTATAAAACGGTATTATATTTTACTCAATTACATTGTATACAATTCTTTTATATAAACAGGAGGCTATCATGTCATTTGCTGTAAGATACTATACCAAAACTGGTAACACAAAACGACTTGCAGATGCAATTGCAAAGGAACTTGGAGTTGAGGCACTGCCTATCTCTGAGCCGGTAACAGAAAAGGTGGATATTCTTTTCCTCGGAAACTCATATTACGCCTTTAATATTGATCCAGAGGTCCGCAACTTTGTCTCATCTCTTTCTAAGGACAAGGTTGGAAAGATCGTGAACTTTGGTTCAGCAGCCCTTCTCAATTCTACTTACAAAAAGGTTAAGGCAGAAGCTGATAAGGTTGGCGTTCCTATGGACGAAAAAGAATTCCACTGTAAAGGCGAATTCAAAGGACTTCATAAGGGAAGACCAAATGAAGATGATATCAAGGCTGCCGTAGAATTTGTAAAGCAGTATAAATAAGGAAATTAAGGAGACACAAATATGATTTATGATTACGAAGTAACAACAGGTAAAGGTGAAACATTAAAGCTTTCTGATTTGAAAGGAAAGGTAATTTTAATTGTAAATACAGCAACAGGCTGTGGCTTTACTCCACAGTATGCACTTATTGAGCAGCTGTATAAAGATTATCATGAAAAAGGACTCGAGATTCTCGATATTCCTTGCAATCAGTTTGGTCACCAGGCTCCAGGAAGTGATGAAGAAATCCACAACTTCTGTACAACCCGCTATCAGACAACCTTCCCTCAGATGAAAAAATCTGATGTAAATGGCGCAAACGAGCTTCCACTCTACACATACCTTAAATCTCAGAAGGGCTTTGAAGGATTTGATGAAAATCCATTAAAGTCTACACTGGAAAATATGTTCAATGCAGCAAATCCGGACTGGGCAAAAACTCCGGATATCAAATGGAACTTCACAAAGTTTGTAATTGACCGTAACGGAAATGTAGTTGCCCGCTT
>JAFNQK010000079.1 GCA_017386165.1 Treponema sp. | reverse complement strand
GATCGATATTAGACATTCTTACCTCCTTGCCGTATTGTTTAATTGTGGTATTTTGCATAACGGCATTTTGTGATATAGTAATAGATACAAGCACTAACAAATCCTCCGCTAAGAGAGTTTTTATTAGTGATATATAGTTGTATTTACAACCATTAAATACACAATAATACTTTCTCTTTACAAAGTCAAGTTTTTTATGAGAACAACCGTAGAAATTGTTGAAATTTTAGAAAATTATCTCAAAGAAAAAAAAATAAGCCTCAGACAATTTTCAGCTTTAGTAGATATCCCTCATTCCACAATCCTTACATGGAAAAAAAAGAATACTCTACCGTCAATCGAGTTTATTTCAAGAATTGCAGCCTTTATGAATGTTTCCCTAGATTGGCTTGTAAATGGCGAAATCGCAGAAGGACTAGATAATTCATATGAAAATCCATGCAGTCGAAGAAGTATTCTTTACAGAATAGAAATTGTTCTTAGACAAAAAAATGTAGATTATGACTATGATACGGAATCCTTATATAATAAATATTTGAAGGATATCGTTGAGTACGAAGTTTTAATGAATTGGGTTGCAGGCCGTGCCAATATGCCAGAAGATGTACTTCCAAAAATTGCAGCAAGGCTGGATGTATCTCTCCAATGGTTACTCACAAAAGACGAATATCATCAGCAAGATTTCGATGCCTATATTTATGGTCTGGCCTCTAAATACCCAGGATTATTAAAAGGCTATAATTGCCTTGACGAAGAAGACCAAAAATTTATTGATCATTACATAACTTCACGTCTTGAAGTTCAAACCCTTAAAAGACAAGCAGAATTAAATAAAAAAGATGACCAATAAAAAAACGGCTTGCTGGTAGTTCCAACAAGCGTTCATTTTATTTCTTCTTTGCTTTTTTTTCTAAAACTTTTATAGTTTCCAAATATGCCTGTTCTACAGGACTTAAATTATTTACTTGAAACTTCCTGTATTCATCCAGAGCTTTATCTACAGCCTGCTTATGGCTGATGCTTCCTGCACCCTCAAGAACTGATTTATTAGCCGTTTGAATTACTCGATCCAACTGTTCTACATAATCACTCATATACATAGGTTTATGATCTAAAGCAGCGATTTCAGCTAAATCAAAATAAGCACTGACAAGATTATTCAAAGTTTTTAACTCATCTTCATTCAGATAATTCTTTGCAATTACTACATCTTTCTTAGTAGGAAAATCACCGGTGAAACTTGTAAGCCCCATAAACGGTTTTTCACTGTCAGCCCTATTATAAACAACTTCTGCAGCCGTATTTCCATGTGCTGCATAATGAAACTTATTTTGTACCATTTTGAAGAATGCAATACTTTCAGCACTTTTAGGATTGTAATCAACACTTGTAGCATACAAATCCAAAACCTGACGATACATAACTTTTTCACTGGAACGAATATCTCTGATTCGATCCAGAAGTTCATGCCAATAATCACCACCACCAAGCTCTTTCAGGCGGTCATCATCCATAGTAAAACCTTTGATGATATATTCTTTTAGTCGCTGGGTTGCCCATTGTCGGAACTGAGTACCTCTAAGAGAATTTACTCTGTATCCAACAGAAATAATCATATCAAGGTTGTAATATGAAACTACATGAGTCTGTGTTTTATCAGGTATAGCACCATGCTTAGTGGTTGTTGCAAAATTTGCAACAACCAGTTCTTCTTTTAATTCACCCTCTTCAAAGATGTTTTTTATATGACGAGAAATTGTAGATTTATCTCTTCCAAACAATTCAGCCATCTGGTCAATTGAAAGCCAGACGGTTTCATCTTGCAATTTTACTTCAATTTTCGTAATTCCATCTGCTGATTCATACATCAACAGTTGTGTATTATTCTCGTTTTGCATGTTTTTATTATCCTTCATTTTTACATCCTTTTCTAGTCAAACAACCTGTTAGCAGCTCCAGCAGCAGGTCTAACCGCTTCAACCAACTCTGGAATTGCTCCTCGAGTATAATAATCCGTCATAGCCATAGAATTATGGCCTGCTATCTTACGAACAGTCTCTCCAGCAACTTCACGACGCATACGAGTAATATATGTATATCGTAACGAATGTGGAGTAAGTTTTCGTCCTTCTGTATCAATTCCCGCTTCAATCAATGCACGGCTAAACCATTTTTCAGCTAAATGCTTTCTGATTGGTTGTCCGTAACGTATGAATACAAAGTCATCAGGCTGGACGCCCGATTCTAAAATGTAATTCTTGAGAATTGGAGCAATATTATCTGGAATCGGAACAACACGAATCTTTTGATCATCAGCAGAACCTTTTTTATTAAAGTTAGTTCTTTCGTGTTCTTCATAGCGATAAAATCCATCTACAACGAACATTCCGTAATCAAACAGAAATTGCTTTGCTCTAATTCCAATCGCTTCTCCAAGACGTAATCCAAAACTGATAGCACACAGAAACATAAGATATAAAGCAATGTATCCCTCATCGTATTGTGGTTGTTTTTCGTACATTTTCTGATTTAACTTTTTCCACAATGCCTCATTGAACAAAATATTAAGTTCCTCAGTTGTAAAAATATCTTTTTTTACAGTCTGCCTTGTAAACTTAGGAAAATTAGGTTTCACGAGGTTGTTTATTCCAAAGAATGGAGCTTCATCATATACATTGCCAACTACGGTAAGGAAATTATTCTTCCAGCTTCCACCGTGCGTGTCATCCATAAGGAATTGTATAACCATCGGAACTGTTAGCTCTTTAAGTTCTAACTCACCAAATTGTTGCACAAAAATATCCAGCTTGTGCCGCTTTTCTCGTAGAGTTTTAATATCCAGGCTTTTTCCAAGTTTATTTAATCTATGAACATGGTCGCTTTCTGGAATAAACATGTCCTTTGCGATTGTTGCAATTGTTACTTTTTCCTCTGCAAAAAGTGGTGGTAGAGAAGAAATAAAAGCAAAAGCTTCTGCCTGATTTTTACATCCTTTACATGATTTTTGAACTTTCCGTCCTGTAAAAGGATCATAAAAATAATAATACCAGCGGTGAACTGTTTTGTTTTTAAGTTTTTTGGGTTTTCTAAAGATGTGATAATCCATATGACCTCCTGAAGTCTTGATAACACAAGGCAACTAAAATCAAATAAGGTTGACCTAGAGTTGACCTTTCAAAACATCTGTTAGTCAGATAGATTTGTAAATGCTTGTAAATACTTATAATATAAGGATTTACGTAATACCACAAACGTAAATCCTTTAGATTTTAATGGGCCATCTTGGACTTGAACCAAGGACCAAAGGATTATGAGTCCTCTGCTCTAACCGCTGAGCTAATGGCCCTTCTGATAATAAAAAATATATCATGAAGTAAGTTCCTTGGTCAAGACAGGGGGGCTGGGTGTCGGGCTATGAAAACTCTTTGAATCTTGCAAAAGAGAAGGG
>JAFNQK010000078.1 GCA_017386165.1 Treponema sp. | reverse complement strand
CATGCGGTTACCGAAGCGTAAACATTGAGGGTTCCGCTGATTTTATCTTTTTCCCCCTTAAAGGCCTTTTCAAGTTCGTTCTGTTTTTCCAGAGTTTCCCGTGCAAATTCCGCAAAAAGCTTGCCATTTTGGGTGAGGTTCACGCTTCTGTTAGAACGGTCAATCAGGATGGTCCCGGTCTCTTCTTCCAGGCGTGAAATAATGCGGCTCAAAGCGGACGGGCTGATGTTAATTTCCTCCGCAGTCTTTGCAAAATGCAGTTCCCTGGTTAGAGTCAAAAATGCCTTTAATTCGTAAAAGTTCACAAGGATATTTTAGCGAGAAATGTGGGGTTTGGTAAGGGTGTGTTTTTTTTAGATAATTTTTTCAATAAATATAGGAGAAAAATCAGAATTTATAAGTTTTGGGTTTAAAACTCTATACGATATTTTTGCAAATAAACTTGTTGAGAATATTTCTGAAAATTATGAGATGAAAAGTAAAGAAATGTATTTACTTTCAAATAAAAGTTTTAATTTCAAAATGGAGGGGTGAATTATGCAGGCGTTAATTCAGTATATTCTTGTTTCAATTCAAATTTTGACAAATTCCCCTATACCGATATATAATTAAAGATATTCGTGACTTAGTTTTTGGAGGCTTTATGAAGAAAATTGTATGTGCTTTTGGAATGGCACTTATGGGATTGTCTTTGTTTGCATATGATATTGCAGGAAATACCGCTGTAAAAGGTGGAGCAAAAAAAGTTCTTAAGACTGACTTTTCTATCGTTTCAAAATTTGGTGAATACTTCCGTACTCCAAGTACAAAGGTAGCTTACACTTATGATGCAAACGGCAAAATCAGTGATACAACAGAACTTACTGCTCGCGATGCAATCGTAAATAAGATTACATATTCTTATGATTCAAACGGCAAGCTCGTTGAACGTGTAGGATTTGATTCTGACAATGAACAGATCTGGAAGGCAGTTCTTACTTATAAAAACGGACAGCTTGCAGATGAATCAGAATATTCTAAGTCTGGTGCTTTGATGAGTAAGACAATTTACATTTACACAGATTCAAAGTTGACTGATGAAAGCGTTTACAACGGCGACGGTTCACTTCTTACAAAGACAATTACAAAATACAATGTAAAAGGCCAGAAAGAAGTTGTTTCTAACTACAACGGCGACGGTTCTTTGAACGAAGAATCTGTTTTCGCTTATGCTGATGACGGAAAGATTGATTCAATCACTTACAATGATGAAACAGGAAATGTTTCTTCAAAAGAAGTTTTCCGCTACGGTGCAAATGGCGATGTAACAGAAATTACAACATATGGTGCTGACAATAAGACTTCACAAAGAATGCTTGTAAAATACGATGCAAAAGGAAACATCAGCAAGATTACTACTTATGCAGTTTCTAAAAAGTTTGGAACAACAACTAACGAAATGGCTGGCATGGTAGATTTTGCATATACTTATTCAAATGCAAGTGTTCTTGATGCTAAATAATGTTTGTTAACAGCTAACTACATTAACGGCGCAAATATTTTGAATAACCATCCCACGATTCTTTGGAGTCGTGGGATTTTTTTATATTCTTCTAAAGTGATGAGTGTACAGTCTTTTAAAGTCTGCTGAAAATCTTTTTCCATATCTTTGAGAATTGGTGCGTGGTACATAAAGGCACCGCATTCAAAATGGTGGTCAAAACTGCGGTAGTCCAGATTTACTGTTCCGCAGGTGCCACGGTTTCCGTCTGAAACGAACATCTTGGAATGAATAAAGCCCGGATTATAGCCGTAAACCTTGATTCCTTTTTTGATGAGGGTTTTGATAAAGCGTCGGCCGACACAGAAGGTAATAAAGTGGTCCCAGTGCATCGGCACGATGATGCTTACTTCTACTCCGCGGCGGGCAGCAAAAATCAGGGAATTAAGCAGTGTATTATCGATAATGATGTACGGCGTCATGATGTGAACGTAGTGGTGTGACTTGGAAAGAATGTAGTTGTAAATATCTTCGGCGAGGTCGCATTTGTTGTAGGCATCGTCTCCGTATGGGATGATGGCACCGAGAGTATCGTAGCGGGGATATTCAAGTTCTACATATTGATTGAGCTGGCTTTCCAGGGAGCTGAGGTTTTTATTGTGCAGGTTCCACAGGTGCAGGAACAGGGTTGTAAAGGTGCGAACACAAGGTCCTTTGAGCATGATGGCGCTGTCTTTCCAGTAGTTAAATCTGTCCTGGGAATAATTCATGTATTCGTCGGTGAGGTTGAGGCCGCCGGTAAAAGCGGTTTTTCCGTCGATTACGATGATTTTTCGGTGGTCGCGGTTGTTGAGGGCTGTATCAAAAATCGGAACAAAAGGCATAAAAATCTGTGCCTGAATTCCGTAGTTTTTAAGGTACCTGATGACTCTCGAGGATGAAAGAGAAATTGAACCGATGCTGTCATAGAGAATACGGACTTCTACACCTTGGGAAGCTTTTTCTTTCAAAATCTTAAAAAGTTCGTCCCAGACGCGGCCGGTTTCAATGATAAAAAACTCCATAAAAATGAACTTTTGGGCCTGTTCAAGTTCTGCTTTTAAAACCGGGAAAAAGCTTTCGCCATTGGGAAAGTATTCTGTCTGGCTGTTGGTGTATGCCGGAAAGTTGCCCATTCGGTTGAGATAAGAAGCGATATCCTGGACTTTTGGATATGTCTCAAAGGTGTTTTGACTTTCGTTTGTACTTGATAGGCTTTTATTGCAGACTGTGCGGGTGGTGTTTACCTTTTTCTTAAAGAAATAGCCGCCCCAGTTCATTTTTAAGAACCAGTAGACAGCAATTCCAAATACTGGAAAAATCGCTACCGGCAGAATCCAGGTTATTTTAAATTCGTTTTTGCCGTTTGTATTTGTGATGTATATGATAAATAAAATGCTTAAGGCGATGCTGACACCAAAGTAGTATTTGATATATGGTTCGAGTTTGACGCAGAAGAGAATGAAAAGAAAGGCCTGAAGGGCAAGCATTGAGAGGATAACAAGAAATCTACTGTAAATAAGTTTTGACCAGATTTTTGATTTGCGCTCTTTCATCTGGACAGAATTTTGCTGCTTTTCACTCACAAAAAAGAGTATACAGAGTTTGACGATTTTTGAGAATTAGCAGGGACTATTTACAGGCTTTTTTTGAAGAAGGTTTTATTTGTGATAGCATTAAATTTGTTTAAATCTGGTTATATCAAAACTTGTAAAAATACACTATTTTATTAATATCACATTACATAAGGTTAATTGCTCATAATATTAAGGGGTGTTTTATGAAAAAAGAAGGTTTAATTTCAGTCGTTTCGGCAGTTTTGTTTTCAATTTTTTTGAGTATTTTTAGTTCCTGCTCTCAGGATACTTTGAATTTGTATTCAATTATTCCTGATGAAGAAACCCAAGCGCTTTGTGATATGTTTACAGAACAGACGGGAATCCCTGTCCGCTTTTTAAGAGCTTCTACCGGGGAACTTGTTAATCGCGTTATTTCTGAAAAAAATAACCCAAAGGCAGATATTCTTTTGGGTGGTGCCCGAAATTATCATATTCAGGCAGATAAAGAAGGTGCCCTCGAGAGCTATTATTCTCCAAATGCGGCAAATGTCCCTGAATATGCCTTGAGCGATGACGGAACCTGGACCGGATTTTGTGTTCTTACCCTTGCAATCGGTATTAACAACGAACGTTTTACAAAGCTTTATGGAGATAGTAGCAAGCCTCAAACTTGGGAAGATTTGCTGAATCCTTCTTATAAAGGGGAGCTTGTTTTTACCAATCCGGTTGCTTCTTCTACAGGATATTTATTTTTGCAGAATCAGCTTCAGCGCCTTGGCTGGGATAAGGGCTGGGATTACCTTGTAAAGCTTGCAGATAATGTTGCTCAGTTTCCGGACAGCGGTTCTTCTCCTGCTAAATTTCTTGGTTCCGGAGAATATGCCCTGGGAATCTCTTATGTTCATCTTTTATCGCGATACAAGGCAAACGGTTTTAATCTCGATGTAATTGTTCCTCCGGAATCGGTTGCGGATGTAGACTGTATCGCAATCATGAAGAATACTAAAAAGCTTGAACAGGCTAAAAAGTTTGTTGATTTTATGCTTTCACCAGAAGCTCAGACTTTGATGTGCTCGATTGATTATACTTTACCTGTAAATCCGGATGCAAAAATCCCTGAGGCAAGTATTCCTCTTTCAGAATTGAAACTCTTTAATTACGATATTCAGGTTGCTGCCTCACAAAAAGATCAGGTTCTTGGTGAGTGGGCCAAAAAGGTTAAATAGAAGTTGAAGTTATTTACATTTGATTCCAGCAGAAACAGCAAATCTCTTATTACGGCCTGGACTTATGTTGCATTGTTCTTTGTGATGTTCATAATCCTGCCGCTGGGAGGAGCTGTTTTTTCAGTAAAATCAGATGATATAAGATACGTTTTTTCCAATGACATCTGGAAAACTGCACTCATAAATACTTTTATTGAATGTATCTGTTCTACTACACTTTCGGTGGTAATCGGTTATATCTTTGCCTATGCTGTAGAAAAGGGCGGAATACCCTTTAAAAAGTTTTTCAGCGTTATCCCGCTTTTGCACATAATTATGCCGCCATTTGTTTGCGGACTTTCTTTCATTTTTCTTTTCGGTCGACAGGGAATAATTACTCACAAGATTTTAGGGCTTGATGTGTCGCTGTACGGGCTTCCGGCACTTGTGATTGCACAGGTTCTGTGCTTTTTTCCAATTGCGTATCTTATTTGCGCAGAAAATCTCCGGGGAATAAACTTAAATCTTGAGAAGGCCGCTTCTGTTATGGGTGCCGGCCGATTCAAAATCTTTTTTACTGTGACTCTTCCTCTTAGCGTTCCGGCAATTGTTTCTTCGTTTTTGTTTATTGCTATGGGTGTCATGAGCGATTTTGGAAATCCTTTGATTGTGGGCGGTCGCTTTAGGGTTCTGGCGGTTGAACTTTATACTCAGCTTACCGGATGGCTAAAAGTGGGAAGCAGCGTTGTTCTCGGTTTGCTTTTGATGATTCCGAGTCTTGCGCTGTTCTTTTTGCAGGGGTGGTTTTCTAAAAAGAATGAAAAAAAGGCTAGTGTTGTCGGGGCAAAAGGGGACTTTTCTAAAAAGGTGGATCAAAATGCCGGCGGGCAAAAAATGCCTCTGGTGACCCGGGTGCTTCTTACGATTTTTGTAGTTTTTGTTTCTTCTATTATATTGCTGCAGGTGGGTTCTCTTGTAGTCGGCTCTTTCCAGAAATTGTGGGGAATTGATTCGACCTTTACCCTTAAGCATGTTAAAAGCGTCGTAAAATACCTTGTAGAATTAAAGAACTCTGTTCTGTTCGCCTTTTTGGGAGCGGTTTTAAGT
>JAFNQK010000077.1 GCA_017386165.1 Treponema sp. | reverse complement strand
CTATATTTAAGGTATGAATTTAAATAAGAATTATTTACAGAGAGAGCTTTATTCCCGCTACGGAAATATTACTCGCGCCCGCGGATGTTTTTTGTATACTCAAAAGTGTGTTCGCCTTACTGACCTTTGTCAGGAAGGCGGGAGAGCAATTTTGGGCTGGGGCGGAGGTACCGCATTTACAATGCTTAAAAACACCCTTAATCGTGGTATTTCCGGAACCTTTGAAACCGGCTTTTTATATAGAACTCAAAAGGCTGTTTCTGAACTTTTTAATTCTGAGAGAAAGGTTTTCTTTTATAATAATTATGAAAAAGCACTAAAAGCCTCTCTTTTAATTTCAAAAGAAGGAACTAATACCTATCGTCCTTGGTCAAATACTCTAGAATTCTGGCAGAATATTCCATCTATTGTTTTTATGCCACCGCTTCCTTGGGCACAGGATTTGTATTTGGTTTGTGCCAAAAAAGAATTACTCGCAGATGAAACTTTGCTTGAGTTATTACCTGAAGAAGATTTTGTTCCGGCTCCACTTTTAGCTGCAATCACGCGTTCTATATACGATCTTATAAGTGAACTGCCTCAACGCCAGGAAAAGAATTTCTTTATTTACGATACTGTCATTACTAAATACTGGAGAAGAGAGGGCCCTTATTTATTCCCAAAGGTTCCTCAGGATAAATACAAGGACTTTGTTCTTCATTGTCTTGATTGCAAGCTTGTAATCAGTCCGGATTATAATAAGCCAAGTATTGTTCCTTTTGGGGCCGATGCCGGTAATTTCACTATGCTAAAAAATAAGCCGTTTGAGTTTTAGAGGTTTTATGACAAAAGAACAGATGATTGTGTATGTAATAAAACTTGTAATGGGCGGGTTAACTGCTTTTACTGCAATTCTTCTCTGGTCTAAAACAAAGGATATGGCATGGATGAGTCTTGTAATCGGTGCTATCACAAGTTATATCGGGCTTGTTTTTAATATGCTCGTAGATCTTGGAGTTTTGGTTTCTCTTGGAGTTTGTATTCCGGGAACAGAATTACCATGGCTTACAGTTGCCTTTACCGTTGTTCCAAGTCTGTTTTTTATTTTTGCTTTTATATTGATGCTGATCAGGAGTAAATAATGGAATTAAGTGTTGCCGATAGCTTTTGGCAGAAGTTTATTACAGATACTGGCCGTGATCCTGAAATCCGCTGTTCCGGAGACCTCTGTTTTGATGCAGAAGGAATTTCAAACGACGAAAAGCTTGTTCTCATTATGACGGGACGCAAAACTGCAACTTTTTCGACTCTTGCATCATTTTTAATCGATGGAGAACCACTTCCTGTTTCCGGTGAATTGTACATGGTATTTGACAGAAGTGGTACACCGCGTTGTATAATTGAATTAGAATCTGTTAATATCGTTCCATTCAATGAAGTGACCTGGGGAATGGCACAGCAGGAAGGAGAAGATAATTCTCTCGAAGAATGGAAAGAAAAACAAAAGGAATATCTTGAAGATGAAGGGGCAGTTGTCGGTTTTGAATTTGCTCCTGACATAAAGCTGATATTCCAGACTTTCAGGGTAGTCTATAAATAATATAGATAGGAGGATTAAATGGCAGATAGTTCTAAAATGTCTATTGGTCGTATCGTGCTTCAGCTTGCAGTTGGTTTGATGCTTTCTGTAGCTGGAATCTGGGCTTTGCAGGGTGGCGGTGACGCAGCTGCAGATGCAATTCGTTCTATTTTTGACGGTAATGTTGAAAGTATTCTTGTAATCGTTCTCGGAATTATCGAGGTTGTTGCAGGTGTATTGCTTATCGTTGGTTTGTTCCTTCCAACTTCTTTGGGAGCATTCAATTCAATTCTTTTGTTAGTTGTAATGATCGTTTGGATTTGTGCAATCGTATTGATTGACTTCCTCGGTGGACACGGACTTTTCAATGGTGGTGCAAAACACTTCCTCAGCTGGTGTTATCAGTTTGCAGATCACCTCATCGTTCTTGGTGCTTTGATCTTGCTTCAGTCTCGTTCATAACAGGCGATTAATTTGAAGTTTTTGAGCTCTAAAAAAATATTAGTATTTATAGCTCTGATTGCGGTCAGTCTTTCAACTTATGCTGAAGCTGACCGCATTCTTCGTTTTGATGCAGGCGTTTGCTCGGGTTATCCTTTTTATGGTGACCAACAGATTACTGAATCAAACGACACATTTAATAATGGTATTTACAATCGTTTTTTTATTGGTCCAGTCATAAATCTTTCTTTTAAAATTTCCAAGCCATTTAAATTTGTTCTTGGAGCCGATACTCTTTTTGATTTAGTTTGGAACGGTTCTTTATATAATAATCATTTTGATTACGCCTGTTACGGTGGGGTAAAGTTTTATCCTGGCTTAAAAGGCTTTAATGCAGGTGTGTATTATGCCGGCGGCCAGAGACTTGATTATTGCAATCAGTCAGATGTTGCGCCTCTTTTTAATGCCACAAGCTGGGGTAACGGTTTTAGAATCAGTCTTGAATACGACTTTTTATATGAATCATCCTCCGAGGTAATGCCTGTTCTGGGTGTTTATTATCGATTTATGCCTCGTGGAAATTATGCCTACGATAATATTTTAGCTTTTTATATAATGCTTGCTTATTAGTGTAAAATAAAAAAAAACTGTCCTAATAGTCCTCTGTGGTTTCGATACTTCGACAAGTTCAGTAACCGGAGCCTCAACCACCAAATGGTCATTTCGATACGTCCTTCGAAAGGTACTTCGACAAGCTCAGTAACCTCTCAGTAACCACTCAATGACCAATACAACTATTGGACAGTTTTTTCTTTGTTATAATCAGGTTTATCTTGCGTATTCGATGATGCGGGTTTCGCGGATCATTGTAATACGGATTCTTCCTGGATATTTAAGATCTGTTTCAATCTGTTTTGCAATATCAGAAGCAAGCTGTTTAACTTCGCTGTCTGACACTTTTTCGTTGTTTACAAGTACGCGGAGTTCGCGACCTGCCTGGATAGCAAATGCTTTTTCTACACCTTCAAAGTTTTCTGCAATTGCTTCGAGGTTTTCAAGACGCTTAACGTAGTTGTCTACTGTTTCGCGGCGTGCACCTGGGCGGGCAGCAGAAATAGCATCTGCAATCTGAACGATTGTTGCTTCGATTGTTGTTGCTTCTACATCGTTGTGGTGTGCAGCAATAGCGTTGATTACGCGAGGATCTTCTCCCATCTTGCGTGCGATTTCTGCACCAACTTCTGCGTGGTTCTGGTCGCTGTCGTTTTCAGCTCCCTTACCAATATCGTGAAGGATTGCGGCGCGCTTAGCGAGTTCGCGGTCTGCACCAACTTCTGCTGCGAGAGTTGCGGCAACAGTTGCAACTTCTTTTGAGTGTGTAAGAACGTTTTGTCCGTAACTTGTTCTAAAGTAAAGTCGTCCAAGTGCTCTAACACCTTCTGTAGGCATGTTGTGGATACCGAGATCAAACAATGCCTTTTCACCTTCTTCGTAAATCTTGTTCTGTACTTCGCGGGTAACTTTCTGAACAATTTCTTCAATGCGGGCAGGGTGAATTCGTCCATCGGAAATAAGGCGTTCCAAAGATTCTTTTGCAATTTCTTTTCTGACAGGGTCAAAACATGAAATTACAACAGCTTCTGGAGTATCATCGATGATGATATCTACACCAGTAAGAGTTTCCAGTGTGCGGATGTTTCGTCCTTCACGACCGATGATGCGGCCTTTCATTTCGTCGCTTGGAAGTGAAACAGTGGTAACTGTAATGTCACTTGTAGTTTCAGGAGCGATTCTCTGAATTGCCGAAATAAGAATTTCGCGGGCTTTCTTTTCCGCAGAAAGCTGTGCATCCTGTTCGATTTTATTAAGAAGAGCCTGTGCATCATGCTTTGCATCGTTTTCAAGATTCTTGATAATGAGTTCTTTTGCTTCCTGGGCTGAAAGTCCAGAAATTCTTTCAAGTTCTCGTCTAAGTTCTTCTTCCTGTGCATTAAGGGTTGTTTCTCGTTTTTTCATTGCAGCTGCACGGTCTGCAAATTCTTTTTCTTTTTTGTCACATTCAGCAGCGCGTTGGTCAACGATTTCTTCTTTTTTGCTGACACGAGCTTCATAACGCTGAACTTCAGCACGACGTTCTCTGTTTTCTCGTTCCTGCTGGTTTCGTTCACGAATGAGTTCATCTTTTGCGTTGAGCAAAATTTCTTTTTTCTGAGCTTCAGCTTCTCTTATAGCGTCCTGTTTTACACGTTCTGCTTTTTGTTCTGATGCAGATAGTTGAAATCTGGCATAAAGCCAGCGAATAATCCATCCAAGAACGATTCCGACTATTGGAAGAGCAATCAAAAGAACGATTTGTGTAGATGTATTCATTCTTTAACTCCGTAAAATCCTATAGTATAGAATAGTTCAACATTAATAATAACACGATATTAGTGGATTTGTCAAATTGCGTTAATCTTTTCTATAAATATGCAGTCTTTCTGACATTTATGTACAAAGGCGTTCTGGCATGCAGGCATCTTGCAGAGCATCTGGGCCTCGTCGTCGGTGCGGCTGATACGCTTTCGGATGTAGCCGATATTTTCAAAATTAGATTCTTTGCCTTTTTCCATGGCGGCGCAGGTGTTAATCCAGATAACATTGCAGTCGTCGTGAGCACAGAGATCAAAAGAACGCAAAAAGTCGTATGAACCCGTTGAAAACGACGGAACAATAATCAGGGTGAGCTTAAAACAGCGCATCAATTGTTCCATGTATTTTGTGGTTAAAAAGTCTTTACAAATTAGAATTGCGATGCGGCCAATTCCTTCAAAATGGAAAATATTAACTACATTGCTGCTTTTGATGTTTTCAAGATATCCCTGACCATTTGCTTCAATTCTGAAAGGATTCTGTTTGAGCTGGCGGCAGAGAACATTTCCGTGACGGTCTAAAATTGAAACGGAGTTCTTTCCTTTATTCCAAAAGGAAGGAAGAATAATCATTGAAGGGTAGTTTGCTCTTTCAGACTCTGAAAGGCCTTTTAATTTTGTAGAAATATATTCTTCCAGGGTAGGAGTACCCAGCATTTCCGGGAACAAAATGATGTCACTTTTATTGTGTGCGCTTAATTCGATTTTTTTCCAGACAAGTTCGTTGTCCTGGGTGTAGTCTTTTTTTTCGTAGGTTATGTCAAAAACTTGAATGCGCTCATTTATTGAGGTTGCTACTCCAAATTCTCTTTGCTGGGTTAATGGAGTTGCCGCAATCGTAAGATATCGCTTGGTTTCAAAATCGATGAACAAATCTTTTTTGAGAAAGAAGTGTTTGTCGATTAATTCTCCCAGGATTTTATTTTCAAGGAGAAGGAAATTAAAGAGAAAGTTATCCAGTCGGTTGTAACTGTGAGATAGACGGTGTTTGCGCTCCCAGGCACAGGAACATCTTGGTAAAAGTCCGATTCCGGTTGTTTCTCGGTTGGAGTTTAATACAACAACAAAATCGTCTTCCTGAAAATCTTTGATCTGACTTATGAGAATGGTGTGGAGCCCGTCATCTAATAACTGGATTAATGCAATAATTCCGTAAAAATCTTTCTGTCGATTCTGCAATGTAAAGCTATGAACGACGTCATCAAGCTTATTAAAGAAAGCGTCATCAAAATCCTGGTCGCTCAACTGTCTTTCAAGTGCGGGAACCTGATTCTTTATCTTTGAATAAAGCTCAGCTTTTTCATCGAGAGAAATACAGCTGTAGTTTACAAAAAAATCTTCAGGACAAGAATTAATTACTTCTGAGCAAAGAAGGGCTATAAAATTGTAGAGTTTCTGAGTTGTGTTGTTCAAAATTTACCTAGACTTTAAACATGTCGATTTCATTACCAATCTTCTTGATTGATTCTTCTACAGAATTAGAAATCTCCTGAAGTCCGGTACCGGTTTCGTTAATCTGGCGAGCTCCGACTTCCATTTCGTCCATACTGCGGGTCATTGTTCCTGCAATATCCTGAAGGTTTTTAATGTTACTCAAGATGAGCTGGTTTCCTTCTGTCATTTCATGGGCAGCAGTCCTAACTTCGGCAGTACTGTTGTTCATATTGCCGAGTGCTTCTGTAATCTGATTAGAGCCTGCGTCCTGTTCTTCCATGGCAGATTTAATCTGGATAACGAGTTCATCTGTTGTCTGGATTTTATCAGAAACGGCAGTAAAGGCTTTTGTAGAGGCGGATGAAGCTTCAACTACCGACTGAATAGAATCACGAATCTTGTTCAATTCTTCTCCAATGCGCTTTGACTGTGCAGAAGAGGTTTCTGAAAGCTTACGGATTTCATCTGCTACAACGGCGAAACCTTTACCTGCGTCACCGGCGTGGGCAGCTTCGATTGCGGCGTTCATAGCAAGAAGGTTAGTCTGAGAAGCGATACTCTGGATTGCAAGGTTTGCTTCCTGAAGCATTTGGGATTCTTCTTCTATCTGTTGAATCTTTGTGTTTACATTAGCCTGAGTCTGGATACCGGTATTGGCATTTTCCTGAAGTTCATCAAAAGAGCCGGCCATTTTATCGATGGACTGGTTAACGCTCTTGATGTTACCGAGCATCTGTTCAATTGCAGCACTTGCCTGAATAACGTTTGTACTCTGATTTTCAATCATGCGTTCAAGAGATTCGATGTTAGAAGAAATCTGGTTAACGGCACCGGCTGTATCCTGAACATTGTCGGCCTGATTATTAATCTGGGAATGTATTCCTTCGATATTTGCAATGATTTCGGCGATGGCGCTTGCAGTATCTTCTGCGTGGGTAAGCATGTTCTGACCACCGATGGCAAGTTCGTCTTTGGAATGTTTTACTTCTTTAATAATAGTCTGCAGTTTTGAAATAAAGAGGTTAAAGTTTTCGGTCAGTTCTCCGATTTCATCGTGATGAGCAAGGGGAATTCTCTGTGCTAGGTCTGCATCACCGGTTGCAATTTCTCCGAGATAACTGGAAACACCTCTGATACGCTTGATGATGTGTGTAATCGGAATATAAGAACAGAAGAATCCAAGGAAAGAAATAATGATAATCGCAGGTATTACCATGGCCTGGGTTTGTGTTTTTATGGCCTTGATAATATGCATGCTCTTTGCAACAAAGACCATACCGGTAACTTTGCCGTTTTTATTCTTTAGCGGCTGGTAAATCGAGCTGTATTTTGTATTGTTGATTGTATTTTTACCCTGAAAAAGATTACCGTTGTATAAAACATCCTGAACAATTGCCTGGTTTGTAAGTTTAGTGCCCACCATGCGGTTACCTTTGTCATCGCAAAGAGTAGTGGAAACGCGCAAATCTTTTGAGAATATTGTACATTCTGTATCGTAGGATTCGTGTACAGTGGAAATAAAATCATCATTAGTTAAATCGTAGCCGCTTAAAAGAATACCGATGATTCTTTCTCCGTTGTAGATTGGAGATGTTGCTACGATAGCATAATCACAGTCTGAAACCGGTTCGTAAGCGTAGGATTCTTCTCCGTTGATTGCTTCTGCAACAGCAGTGTTTGAGGAAATATCCGATTCTTGTATTCCGTGGGAAGCGATGATATTTCCGTGTGTATCAGTTATAGCAATGATATCAAGTTCCAGTTCTTCTGCGGTCGTGTTGATATGTTCAATTGCAGAAGCTTTTGATATCTGTCCGCCGGCTATAGCTTTGTATTCAGAAAGAGTAGAAAGTAGTCCTGAATAGCCTGAAAGTGTTGCCTGCCAGTCGCTGAGTGTGTATTCAACACCCCGGGCTGTATTTAAAAGTGAATTTTCTGTATTTTTAACTGTTTTTCTGTCGAATATTCCAAGAGCAACTATTGCAATGGAAACTCCTGTAAAAAAAATTGCAAACAAATTGAGAAATAATAGTTTTCTCATGATGGTGATTCGGAATTTCATAATTTGCCTCTAAATATAATGATAAATTATACATCTTTATACTTTATCCCCCTCTCACCCGAGTTGTCAATGATTTTTGGTTGAGAAGAGGGGGCGGGCATTTGTAGAGGGGATGTCTGTTTACATTGAGAAATCTTTTCCGAGGTAGATTTCTCGAGCCAATTCGCTGTTGAGGATTTCTTCTCTTGTACCTTGAATTGAAATCTGGCCGCTGGAAACAATCAATGCTCTATCGGTAATCTCAAGTGTGTCGCGGACATTATGGTCTGTGATAAGAATTCCGATTCCTCGTTTGGCGAGGAGGGCAATCATCTGTTTGATATCGGCAACGGCAATAGGGTCGATTCCGGCAAAAGGTTCATCGAGGAGGAGGAACTTTGGTTCGATTGCCAGGGAACGGGCAATTTCTGTACGGCGGCGTTCTCCTCCGGAAAGGGTGTAGGCATATTGTTTTCTGATTCTTCCGATTGAAAACTCTTCTATCAAATCTTCAAGCTTCTGTTTTTTTTCTTGTTTTGAAAGGTCTTTTCTGGTTTCGAGAATTGACCATATATTTTCTTCTACGGTGAACTTCTTAAAAACGCTTGGTTCTTGTGGAAGATATGAAATACCTTTGCGGGCTCTCTTGTACATCGGAAGTGGAGTAATCTGTTCTTCGTCTAAAAAAATATCTCCGGCAGTTGGCTTGTGAAAGCCTACAATCATATAGAAGGTTGTGGTCTTTCCGGCGCCGTTTGGCCCCAAAAGTCCCAGGACTTCGCCAGTATGCATCTGAAAATCGATCCCCTGAACAACTTTCTTGTGTCCAAAACTTTTATAAAGGCTTGAGACTCTTAAAGTGTGGATGTTTGAATCTTGGGAGGTTTCTTCTATATTATCACTCATCTTCGGGTCCTTCTTCTTTTGGCTTTTCTTCTTTGGCTTTGTCTTTTGATTTTGCTTCTTCTGTAATGGAACCTTTAACTCGTCCGTCGAGGGAGATTTCCTGTGTTTCCATATTGAGGGTTATTTCCTGGGCACGGAAAGTGTCGTTGTTCTGTTTTATCTGGCTGTTTCCACTCAGTTCAAGAAGCTGTTCATTTTTTTTATAGATAGCGTAGGCGCCGCTGCAGATGTTGTCCTTTTGTTTGAGTTCTACTTCGATCTGCATAACGGCAACTTCTGTCTGCTGGTTGTATTCAATCATCTGGGCTTTTGCCGAAACGTTGTTCTTTTTGTCTGTCAGAGAAACGTTGTTGCTGAGCTCGGCCAGTTTTGTGACACGGTCGTACTTGAGCTTTTCGGCACTAAAATCCATTTCGGTGTCTTTGATGAGGCCTTTGATTGCACCGGTTGCTTCGATATATCTAAAATCTTTGCCACTGAGGGTAATTTCGTCGGCTGAGAGCTCCATTGAGTCAGTAAGAACATAAGCCTCGCCTGTAAGGGTTGTGGAATCAGAGGTGCTTCCGACTTTTCCGGTCATGCTGTTGGCAGAAAACTGAATATTTTCTGCGTAAGCCAGGGTGGTCAAAAAAAGGCCTGTAAATATGGCGAAAAGATTATTCAAAGATTTCTTCATTATTTGCCTCATTTGCTTCGTCAGGAGATTCTTCTGAATTGTCTGTGATAAAAGAACCTGTTACAACTCCTGTAAAGGAATAGGATTTGGTTACTCCGCTTGCGGAAAAGCCGCTCCCCTGGATTGTTGTGTTGTTCTTTTTAATTGTAACTATATCTGTTCTGTTTGAAGTTAATTGTTCTGTTTTGCCGTTCCATCTGAGGGTGTGGGCAAGAAATTCCATTTCTTCTTTTAAGTTGTTGATTGAAATGTCGTCATAAAGGGAATATTGTTCTGTGTCAGTGTTGCTTGCCAAAAGTCCGCAGGTACCGGTGGTGGTTACATTTCCGTTTTCGTCCTTGATGGTAAAACTTAAGTTTTGAGCGTAGAGAGATTTTCCATCTTTGTACTGTTCCATTTTGTCGGCATCCAGTTCCATTTGAACGGCACCTTTCTGATAGCGCTTAAAGGATGCGTTTTTGAATGTAAACTCCGGAATATTGCTGTCGTCGTAGGTTTGCATTCCGTATTTGAGAGAACAGCCTGTTACGAGAATTGTGAAAAGAATAAAAAAGAATGGAATATAACTTTTCATTGGCTAGATTATAGCAACCTTTTTGATTTTATTCTATTTGAGCAGAAACTAATTATAATAAAAATTTTACTTTTAAAAATACAGTGTTATAATTTAGTGTATGGCTGATATTCTTAATGATGCAGATTTTGAGCGGTTTAGAAAGATAATTTACGACGAAAGTGGAATTACATTTTCAGCAACCAACAGACCTATTCTCGACAGCAGAATAAAGGAAATGCTTCGTGAACATAGTATGGATTCTGTTGATGATTTCTACAAGCTGATCACAACAGATCACGAAGAAATGAAGAAGATGCTGGACTCTGTAACTACAAACTTGACTCGATTCTTTAGAAACCAGCCACATTTCGATGCTCTCATAAATTATGTTATTCCTCATGTTCTGGAAGAAAAAAAGAAGACGGGTGATAAAACCATTCGTATCTGGAGTGCAGGCTGCTCAACTGGAGAGGAACCTTACACTATCGCCATGATTATGAAGAAAATTCTTCCGCCGGGATATGATTATTCTGTAACGGCATCAGATATTTCCTTAAAGAGTCTTATGGTTGGTCAGCAGGGATTTTATGCAACAAATAAGGTTGATGGTGTTCCTCAGGATTATCTTGATACTTGTTTTACAGCTGTAGAAGGCGGATATCAGGTTAATCAGGATATTATGGACAGGGTAAAATTTGACTACCATAACCTGAAAAACGATTCGGGAAAACGGGATCTTGATGTTGTTTTCTGCCGAAATGTTATGATTTATTTTGATGAACCGGCTCAGCTTGTTGTTCTGGATAGATTCTGGAATTCAATGGCTAAACATTCATATCTTTATATTGGACACTCTGAATCCTTGTTTGGAATGGATACTAAATTTGAATTCTTAAAAACAGACTGGGCTTGTCTTTACCAGAAAAACGCGTAGAGGTTTTGCAATATGGAAATTAAAGATTCTGGCTACGATACACTCTCTGTAATGATTTGCGATGATTCTGCTTTGATGCGAAATCTTGTTTCCAGAATGGTAAATGAGACTCCTGGTATGCAGGTTGTTGGAAAAGCTAGTAACGGTCAGCTTTTGCTGGATTTGCTGCCTCAGTATAATCCGGATATCATTGTTCTCGATATCGAAATGCCTGTTATGACAGGTGTCGAATTCTTAAAAGAACGTAAAGCAAGAAAAATCGATATTCCTGTAATCATTCTTTCGTCAATTGCGACAAAGGGTGCTGCAGTAACAATGGAATGTCTTGAACTTGGCGCCTGTGATTTTATTACAAAGCCGGGTGGTTCTGTTAGTACAGACGTTGTTAATGTTCAGGAAGATCTTATTGAACGACTTGCTTCTTATGGCGTAAGTTATGCCCGCCGAAAGGGTAAAAATATGCCGCATGCGGACTTTTTTATGCATGCGACCAAGATGCGTGAAGCAGAAAGATTTGTTGCCAAGCAGAAGGGTACTGAATTGCCAGAAATGCCTGCTCCAACAAAAGAAGTTCTTGCTCCGCTTTTTAAGACTGTTGTAATCCATCGTGAACCTGCAAAAATAGATGTTCTCCGTGAAGGTGGAAAAATCAAGATTATTGCACTTGGTATCAGTACCGGTGGACCAAATGCCCTCCGTGAAGTATTTAAGCTTATAGATCCCCATTTGAAACAGCCGATTCTGGTTGTTCAGCATATGCCGCCGGGATTTACAAAAGAATTTGCCCAGAGTCTTGATAGAATTTGTCCTCTCAAGGTTCAGGAAGCAAGCGACGGTATGCTTATTGAAGACGGAAATATTTATATTGCCCCAGGTGCATATCATATCGAAGTAGAAGACCGTCTTGGCGGTAATGTCATCAGAACTAATCAGAAAGATCCTCGTAACGGACATCGTCCGAGTGCGGATGTTCTTTTTGAAAGCGTTGCCCGCATTTATAAAAATAATGCTCTTGGTGTAATTATGACCGGTATGGGCCGTGACGGTGCTCAGGAAATTACTGAAATGCGCAAGCAGGGTGCATATACTCTAGGACAGGATGAAGCCAGTTCAATCGTTTACGGTATGCCTCGAGTTGCATACGAACTCGGTGGTGTACAAAAGCAGGTAAGCCTGCACGATATGGCAGATGAAATAAGTAAGCTTGCACGCGAGCATGTATAATAAGAGGTGCGGTTTAGTCCAACACCCCTGTAATCTGAAGCTGCATCTTAACCGGGAGTTTTCTTGAGCAGAAAAATACAATGCTTGTGGCGATGGCAAAGAATGCAATTGTACAAGTTGCTTTAATAAGCTCTGTTGGTTCAATTTTTATTAGACTTGCAAAGTGTGGACTTAAAAATAATCCCAGGGCTGCTGCAATAATTGGAAAGAATAATCCTAAAATTCCGTAAAATGCTTCTATTTTTTTCGGGAATCCAATGTAAACGTGGGAACCCAGGTGCATATCAAAGTTTGAAAGATTTTTTATTTTGATCTCAGAAAGTTTTTTTTGAGGATTCATGGGATTTTCTTCGGCAACTGTAATGAAGTCTTCTTCTATCTGAATAACTGTATAGATTGCTTTCATCAGTAGTTTTCTCCTCGTTTCTTAATTTGCGAGAGTCTCAGATTACACTCCTGTTCGCCTGGCTTGTTGCCCACTTCTTTGTAGGTATCTCTGAGATTGTAGAGGGCATCAAAATAATAAGGATTAATCATTACTGCCATTTCAAAGGCTTCCTGAGCGTCTTTGTATTCTGCCTTGTTAAAATATACAACACCGACGGTATTCCAGAGGTTACAGTCCTGTGGATTTATATCGAGACCTTCGTAGCTGTAGGCGAGGGCGCTGTCGTAATCTTTTGTATGAAAGCAGATTAAGGCAAGCTCTTCGATAACTTCTAAATCGGTTTCGTCGATGTTGTGGGCATGCTCAAGGCATTCCCGGGCGGCAGTTGTATTGCCTGCATCCCGATAGGTTATTCCAAGATTGTACCAGAGCAGGGTATTGTCTTTTTCTATTGTAAGTGCACGAACAAAACAGGCGATTGCTTCTTTGTAGGAACCGTCCTGGGCAAGAAGAATTGCCTGATTGTTCAGTTTGTCAGCAGTTTCACGCATTTGCCATTCCTAGGAATAAGTCTACAATTTGTGCTGCAGATTTGGAAGAGGCTTTTGTACCAAAAATATTTGCAAGGTTCTGGCTGTTTTGTTTTATACATTCGAGGCCTTGTTCCCGAGCCTGCATAATTGCGCCTTTTTGCTCGAGAATGTGGATGCATTCTTCAACTGCGGGGCTTTCGATTCCGTCTCTGCGGGCTGTTTCAAAAAGCTTTGCAA
Source organism: Treponema sp. (assembly GCA_017386165.1). Taxonomy (GTDB): domain Bacteria; phylum Spirochaetota; class Spirochaetia; order Treponematales; family Treponemataceae; genus Treponema_D. The sequence goes on along the minus strand of JAFNQK010000077.1, from coordinate 20,110 downwards.
TTTTTTCTTTGTCTTCTGGGTTATGCTGGATGTGCAAGAGAACAGGAAGGCTCTTTTTGCCCTCGACGATATCGTCTCCCCGTTTTTTGCCGGGATTTCCGGTTGTGAGGTTTTGAACGTCATCGAGAATCTGAAAGCCTTCTCCAAGTTTTGCGGCTATTTCTCCTGCCTTGATTGCCTGTTCTTCTGTAGCTCCTCCTGCGGTGATACCAACCTGGGTTGCAAGGCTTGCAAGTGTTCCGGTCTTGCAGTGAACCATAGCCTTGTATTCATCAATCGTCGGGAAAAGATCTGGATTTCTGTGCCAGTAAATATCCATTGCCTGTCCCAGGTGGAGTCTTCTGAGTTCTGTGGCATAGAGGATGTAAAAACGATTCTTGAGTTCTACAGGTGCACTCAGTTTATCAATACAGCAGGAAGCAAGAAAATACAACCAGCTTGCGGCATTTAATGCGGTATCCAGACCATAGGTTATGTGGGCGGCAGGTTTTCCCCTGCGTGTGTCGGCTCCGTCTTCAATGTCGTCGTGGATTAAACTTGCGGTATGAACAAATTCTACAAGTGGAGTGAGAGAAAGAGCATCTTCTAGTTTTAATCCGTTAGAAAGACCGCTTTCCTGTGCCATTTTGTAGCAGAGCACCATCAAAAGTGGTCTCCATCTTTTTCCTCCAAGGTCCATCAATGAGCGACATGGGGTAATGAGATTTTGAATATGTTCGCTTTTGACGCTGGATTCCAGTTCTCTAAAACAGAGTTTTTGCCAGTCTTTTTGTGTCTGGTCAGGAAGTGCTTTTTTTAGTGCTTTTTCTATTTCTTCTAAAATGGGAATAAATTCTTGATTCATATGATAGATTATAGCGGTAAAAGTTCTAAACATTAAGTACAATTTGCCGAAAATTTGAGTACTATGCCATCAAACAGCTACGAAAAACCAGATTATTGGTCACAAAAAGCATTCTCAGAAGGTTATCCTGCCAGATCCGTTTATAAATTAAAAGAAATGGATGAAAAATTTGGCATGATAAAAAAGAATTGCAATGTATTGGATTTAGGTGCAGCCCCAGGAAGCTGGACAACTTTTCTTCTCCGTAATTTAGGCGAAGGCGGACATGTTGTTAGCTGCGATTTGAATCCTCTTTCTAAATCTGTTCGCGGTGAAAATCTTACCTTTTTGCAGGGGGATTTAAACGATGCTGCAATCAGAAAGCAGATTAAGGCTTTGGGACCTTTTGATTTAGTTGTATGCGATGCCGCTCCTCTTACGACAGGAAACAGAATTGTTGATACTGCCAGAAGTCAGCAGCTTGTAGAAATGGCAATCTGGTATGCAGAAACAATGCTCAAAAAAGGCGGAAACTTCTGTGTAAAAATTTTTCAGAATGGTGATCAGCAGCAGTTCTTGAAAAAAATGCGTGAACTTTTTGTTACTGCCAAAGGATTTAAGCCAGAGGCCTGCAGAAATGAATCATTTGAAACTTTCTTAGTTGGTGTTTCTCGAAAATAGGTGTACAATATATGAAGCGATTTGCAAATTATAAAAATGAAAGTGGAAATAAATTAGGTCGTATGTACAACAGAGTTTTTAACAATAAAATTCGACGGATAGTATTAAATACAGCAGTGAGCTTTTGTGGTGGGGCTTTGCTCACTTTGGGTGTGATTGCGATTGTAAACAATGCGAATGTACAGAAAGGTATTGGTGGTTACGAATCTCCGTCTGAATCTATTGCCGTTGTAGAAAAAAATTCTTCTCCAGCAGAACAAAAGAGTTCTGAAATTGTTGCTGAGGTTTCTAATGAGATAAAAGATGAAGATCTTGCTCTGCTCGAAGAAATCGATAGTTCTGCAACAGGTGATGATTCTTTGGAAGCAGCTCATGCTTTGTTCGCTCAGGAAAATACAACAGAAGATTTGGATTTGTGCTATTACACATACCGCGTAAAAAAAGGCGATATGATTGGATATATTGCTGATAATTTTGGAATTACTCAGGACACAATTATCAGTGTAAATAACATTCACCAGTCTCGTCTTTTGCAGATTGGTCAGTATCTTAAGATTCCTTCAATGCCTGGAATCATTTATACAGTACGCAAGAGTGGAGAAACAATCGATACTATTGCAACTAAATATGAAGTAAGTGCTGAAAAATGTGCCAAGGCAAATAACCTTGAAACAAATGTAAAGCTTAATGCTGGTCAGACCGTATTTGTTCCGGATGCAGAACTTGACTGGGTTACTCGTCAGGAAATTAACGGCGACTTGTTTCATAAACCAATTCACAACAGATATTACGTTTCTTCCTATTATGGATGGAGAAGTTCTCCGTTTAGCGGCAAACGTTCTTATCACAGTGGTATCGATATGGCGTGTCCTATGGGAACTCCGATTTATGCCGCTTTAGGTGGTGTTGTTTCTTCTGTTGGTTTTAACAATGTATATGGAAATTATGTAATCGTAACACATCATTCAGGCTATAAGACTTTGTATGGTCACATGAGTGCTACACTTGTTACAAAAGGCAAGTATGTCGATACAAATACCCGTATCGGTAAAGTTGGTAGTACAGGTATGAGTACCGGTCCACACTTGCATTTTACTGTTTATAAGAACGGAAAAACTACAAATCCTGCAGCTTTGTGGAGATAGATTTAAGCCGACGGTTGTATACCTTTTACAACTGTGCTTATCTTTTTTACAAAAGCATCGATGTGGCTGTAAACAAAAACTGCTGTATAACCAATGATACAACCTGCAAGAAGTAATGCATAAGTTGATGTTATGTAGTTGTTGTTGAAGCCACGGATGTACTGAGTTGCACCTACCAGAAGTACAATCATTATTAATCCAAAAATCACCCACCAGATTACAGGAAGCTGATGCTTTCTGATTTTTTCCATTTCAATCTTATTGATTTCTGACATTACTGCCTCGATTGAACTGTCGGTCTTTGTTGTTTCAACTTTGAGTGGAGCTGAAATCTGTTTTTCTGCGGTGGCAATTAATTTAATTTTGCTGCGACAATGTTCGCAGGTTAAAAGGTGCTTTGAAATTTTGAGTGGTACACGCTGATTTTTGTCTAATGCAAGGTACTCGTTCATGATTTGTTCGCATTTAGTTTGCATGTAATTCCTCCAGTTTATCTTTTAGTATTTTTTTTGCTCTGAATATATGACTTTTTATTGTGTTTAACGGATAACCCGTCATTTCGCTGATTTCTGCATAAGGAATATCGTAGGAAAAATACATATCGATGCAGACTGCGTATTTTTCCGGTAACTCGTTAATGGCTTCTTTGATGGCAAGTTTTGTAATTTTTCTAATCTGCTGTTCTTCCGGGCTTATGTTCATCTGGTCTGCAATTATCAGCTCATCAGAAAGTGGAAGGTATTCTTTTCTGCGATTAACAGAATTGATTGCTGTGGTATAGGCAATGCGCATGAGCCAGGTGGAAAACTGGGATTTTCCTTTAAAAGAATGAAGATGGGTATACACCTTGATAAAGACTTCCTGTACAAAGTCTTCGGCATCTGTTTCATTTTTAAAAAAACTTTTTCCAAATATAAAAACTTTTGTTTTGTAGTAGGTCATTAATCTTGCAAATGAATCATCATCACCTGCAAGGATTCGTTTAATTAGAGAAAAATCGCGTCGTTTAATAAGTTCAAGCTCATTTTGGCGAGCCAGATTATTTTTCATCGTTCTTTGTGTGGAACTCCGGATAGAACTTATAGAACAGGAGAAAACTGATGCCTACAACGGCAGGAATTAATCCTCCGAGGAGTGAGTAAGAAAAACCGTTCATAAGGGCAAAAACAAAGGAAAGAATTATTCCCACACCTGTTAGGAGCAGACCTGTGAGTAATGAAAAGGCTGCAAAGTTGAACTTTTTAGGTACAAAGGTTCCGGTTTTAATCTGGAGTTTTACTTCGTGGTGATGCCATAATATATAGAAGAAAATTACCATTGCTCCAAAGGCAATGCCAACGATTGGTACTATAGAAACTATTATCTGCGCAGCAGGGGACATAACTGATTCTGTCATTTGAAACACCTCGTCTATCAAACTATTATTTAGAACCTAAAATCTTGGTAAAAGTTGCGCTATTGTAGAAAAATGTATTCGGAAAAATATACATTTTCAATCTGGTTGAGGACTAGGTTTTGATTTATCAGATCCTTTAGGTCTGCTTTGATTTTATCTTCATTAAGCTGTTTGAGCTGTTTTTCTGTTTTTGAAGAAAAGTAGTTGATTATTATGGATTTGATTACAGGATTTTTACGGCTCAGTTCTTCAAAAAATTCTTTGTCGTCTTTCTGGTAAGAAAAATAAGGGCTTACGATGATGGTTAAATTGGGATTCTGGCCTTTGTCGGCGGCAGGTATGATTCGCATTCTTTCCATGTTTTTGAAAGAATAATATTTGCCATCCAGCGCTTCCTGGCCCTGGGCTACCACGATAGAAGGATTTTGCGCAATCTGAATGTTCTTTTTTTCGGCGCTTTTTTTTGCCATCCCCAGAATAGTAGAAAGAATAATTACAAAGGCGATAAAGCATGCAATTACAGTCAGAACCTGATTCAATGTAATTTTTTGAATATCAAATCTTTTCATCTTTTTAACTTTAGTCTATTGCATAGGGCTTTGCAAGAGCCTGAGTTCGTCCTGTTATACGGGCTGTGATTTGAACGTGGGTGTCTGTCCATTCTTCTTTTGTGATAACTCCGTTGGCGCGGATTTCTCTGATAAGGGCAAACTCGTGTCCCGGAATATTGTAGGTACGGAGGGCTCCTAAAAGTTTTTTGCTGATTGCATTCTGGAGGTCTGTAAGTCCCATGTGAGTTTTAGCACTTACGCATACTGCATCCGGAAACTGAACCTTGAGAGAATAGAGCAGGGAAGCATCCTGAATATTGTCACATTTGTTTAACACGATGAGCCGTTCGTTCTGGTCTGCGTTAATTTCTGTAAGAACCTTTACAACAGTCTGGTAGTGGAGGCTGGCATTTGGATCGCTAGCATCCAGCACGATTAAAAGAAGGTCTGCCAGGGCTGCTTCTGAAAGTGTTGATTTAAAGGCGTCGATGAGGCTATGGGGAAGATTACTGATAAAGCCTACAGTGTCGGTTAATAGAATCCCGTTGCCATCTTTTAGATTAAGTTTGCGGGTGAGAGGGTCAAGGGTTGCAAATAATTTGTTTTCGACAAAGGTATCAGCGCCGGTTAATGCATTTAAGAGAGAAGATTTTCCTGCATTTGTATATCCGATAAGAGCACATCCTGGAACCGGAATGGATGAACGACGTTTGCGCTGGGTATTTCTGATTTTGATAACTTCGTCCAGTTCTTTTTTTGTTTGGGCAATTCTCTGGCGGATACGTCGCTGATCAAGTTCAAGCTGAGTTTCGCCGGCTCCTTTGGAACCGTAGCTTCCACCGCGCTGGCGTGCCATATCTCCGTAGGAATGGGCAAGGCGAGGAAGGCTGTAAGTGAGCCGTGCAAGTTCTACCTGTAAAACGGCTTCTTTTGTCTGGGCTCTTTGGGCAAAAATGCGGATGATAACTTCCTGTCGGTCAAAGCATGGAATTTTACTGAGTTTTTCCCAGTTTCGTTGTTTGGTTGGTTCGAGATTAAAGTCAAAAATGATGCAGTCGGATTGGGCTTCTTTTGCAAGGGTGCAGATTTCCTGTGCTTTGCCACTTCCCATACCGTATGCAGGCTGGACTTCCAGTCGGGTGAGGGTGAGTGTTTGAGAAATTTCCAGGCCGAGGGTATCGACGAGTCCTGCTAGTTCGTGTAAATCGTTTCCAGGTTCCCCGACTAAAAACGCCCGTACCTTTTTATTCTGTTCTTCCTCTAAATCAATCATATGGGCTCCTACTCCGAGCGAAGTCTGGAAGAATGTCGGGAGTTCCCTCCCAAAAGACCTTTAAGCATAAAAAAAGACCTGAATTAATCAGGTCTTGTATTTGGACGGTGAGAGGATCGAACTCCCGACATGCTTACAATAGAAAATCCGTTAAGAAAAAATGTGCAGCGCGCATTTTTTTAGGATTTACCGACTAATCAGCTCTGAGCGAGGCTTGCGAGCGAAGTCTGGAAGAATGTCGGGAGTTCCCTCCCAAAAGACCTTTAAGCATAAAAAAAGACCTGAATTAATCAGGTCTTGTATTTGGACGGTGAGAGGATCGAACTCCCGACATTCTGGGTGTAAACCAGACGCTCGTACCAGCTGAGCTAACCGTCCGTTGATGTTTAATACTATATAAAAAATGAAAAAAAGTGTCAATACAAAGACGACCGATTTTTCACCTTTTTTTAAAATACTTTTTCTGCAATGGCAATGGCAAGTGGAAGTGTAATAATACACAGGGTGCTGGTAGACATTACTAAAAGTCCGCTGTAGCTCTGGTCCTTATTAAAAAGAACGGCAAAGCTTGATACACTCATTGCTACCGGTGTTAGACTGCATATATATAGAACATAACATATGGTTCTGATGTCCTGAAAGTTATTAAAGATTTTGAATGAAGCAAATACTACGGCCAGTGAAAGTGGAATCATAATTATGAGACGGATGATATTCAGTTTTGCGATGCGAAAGATGATTCTTTTTAGAGAAGGTTCAGAGGATACTTTGTCTGAAGCATCTCTATCTGGATCTGGAGCTGTTTCGTTATTGTTTAATTTGAAAGTGGCAAAAAGCATTCCTAAAAGAAGCATTGCGGTGGCAGTATTCATTGCGCCAATGTGTGAAAGTGGTTTTGCAAAGATATCCGGGAGCTGGAATGGAAGAACAAATAAAAACAGTCCGATAACAACTGCTATAATGTTTGGGTTTGTGATAATTTTTTTTAGCTGCATCTTTTGACCGACCATCACATAGCCAAAGGTCCATAAAAAGACATTGAATACAACAAGATAGCCTAAGAGGTAGAAGACGCCTTGTTCTCCAAGTACGCCGTTGATTAAAGGGATGCCGATAAAACCGCAGTTTGTAAATACAGTTGCGATTCTGTCCAGTTTGTCCAGGTCCTGTTCCTGGGGATTTTTGCTTCTTATTAATAGAAGGCTTAGGCAAATCATCAGCAGATGGAGAACAATTGCAATTATAATCGATAATCCAAGGCTTTTGATTTTTTGTGAATCATACGGGATGTTAAATCGCGAGATAATCAGGCAGGGATTTATAAAATACATTAAAAGTTTGCTTACGCACTGCTGTTCCCTTTTTTCAAATTTAAATGCTTTGCTTACACAAAAGCCGATGAGGGCGATAATCAACATTATTATGAGCTGCTTTGAAACTAAAATCCACATATTTAAGAGTATAAAAAGAAATGAATTGAGTTACAACAAGAAATAAAAGATATTTTTTGATGAGAGAAGGGGTAACTCCGGTTACTTTTGGGGTAACTTCGGTTACTTTTGAAGTTGTGCGGTTTACAAAATAGAAATACTAGTTCAAAATTAATTTATAAAGTGATAAGAGGAGATTGTCATATGAAAAAAAATCCGAAAATTATTTGTGCAGTGTTTGGAATGTTTGTTCTTTGTACTCTTGGAGCAGCAGCTCATCCGCTGGAAAACAAGAATGCGATTGGATTGAGAGTTTTAGGTGGTGGTTCTAATTATGGCGGAGCTTGTGTTGGAGGTATCCAGTATGAACGACGTTTCTCAGAAATCATCAGTATGAAATTTGATGTATTTGGTTATGCGACACCAGATAAAAGCTATTCTGAAAATGCAGCAGTTTCTGTAAGCTCAGAAATTGATTTTAAATTGTATCAGGCTCGCTGGGGTGAACACTGCGGTTCAAGATTATTTGCATACATTTTGGGTGGCTATAATGGTGTAAGTAATGTTTCTTATACAGATGGTAACTCTGATACATATGCTGCTAAGTGGTCAAGCAGTCTTATTGGCTCTGCTGGTGTAGGAATGGAATTCCTTTTGGCAGATCACATTTCTATTCCTATTCAGATTGGTTTTATCGGTGCTTTAATTGATAATCCGTGTGCTTCAATGTGCGGCGGTATTGCAATGCGCTATAGCTGGTAATCAGTTGTAGTCCGGCTTGTCTTGTGCGACTTGTAGTGCAAGACTTGCCAGATCTGAAATATATTCTTTTTGGGCAAGGGCTTCTTTTGCTTTTTGCCATGTTGAACCTGCTTCTTGCAAGGACAGTTTTTGTTCTTCTTTTCGCAGGTTTTGTTTTTTTAAAAGCTCTTTTGCACTGATTAGTATTTCTGTGGCTTCGTCGGCACGAATGTGTAAAAGCTGTGCAATCCTGCTTTCCTGTGAGGAGGCAAGATTTTCGAGAGTCGTAAATTCCTTTGTGAGAATAAGGGCTCTCTTTTTAGCGATATGAGGAAGCTGCAAGAATACGCTTTCTGTGTTTTCTTTTGTGCGGAGAGTCTGATTTCGGCTGGTTGCAAAGCGGTGGGTTTCATCCCGGACCCGTTGCAAAAGTCTGAGGGCATCACTTCTTTTTGGGAGGCAGATTGGTTCTGCTGCATCCGGTCTCCAGATTTCTTCGTCTCGTTTTGCAAGCCCCGCAATGGGAATATCCAGTCCGAGAGATTTCAATACATCTCGTACTGCGTTTACTTGTCCAAGACCTCCATCGATTAAAAGAAGGTCGGGGAGTTCTTTATTTTCGTTTATCAGGCGGGTGTATCTTCGGGTAGTTGCTTCCCGCATGGACTGAAAGTCGTCGATATAACCGTCAGTGGTTTTTAATCTAAAGTAGCGGTAATTCTTTTTGTCAGGGTTTCCGTTGTAAAAGCTTATGAGGCTGGCAACAGGAAATTTTCCGCCGATATGGGCGATATCAAAGCCTTCGATTCTTACCGGGAGGCGGTCCAGGTTAAGGACTTCCTTTAATTCTTCAAGGGCAGGGGTGTCTCCACGTTCCCGTTTTCTGCGGATGATGTCTTCTCTGGCATTTTCTAAGGCCATATTCATTGCGGCTTTATGGCGGGGGGCATTTTCTATTTCATCAGTTACGAGAATGATGTTTGACTGGATTTTAAAGGTTTCTTCAAGCCATTTTGTAAGATAGTCCTGACCTTTTTGAGTTGGAACATAAATATATGGAGGAATTTCTTGCGGGCTCTGGTAATAGGCACTTATAAATTCCTCTGTGAGTTCTTCTTCTTCATTAAGGCTTACTACCCGATAGTTGTCACGGCCTAAAAGCTTTCCGCTTCTGATTTTGAGGACTGTAAAACTTACCAGTTCGCCTTCTGCGTAGTGGGCAATGTAGTCCCGGTCGGTGTTATCAAAGCTTTCGACTACGTTTTGATTCTGCATTACCATAAGGGCACGGATTCCGTCTCTCATTCGGGCTGCTTTTTCAAAGTTGAGGTCCGCTGCTTCTTTTTTCATTCTTGCAGTGAGCTTTTCGATGGCGGTTTCGTCCTTGCCCTCAAGTAGCTCTTTTATTTCACCGATAATGGAATTGTAGGATTCTCTGTCTATTTTGTTACAGCATGGGGCTTTACACTGTTTAATATGGTAGTAAAGACATGGGGTTTCCCGCTGACGCAGGGTTCTGCAGTGTCGCAATGGATATATTTTGTAGAGAGTTTCTATAAAGGTGTCCAGAGCATTTGCATCCGGGTATGGGCCAAAATATGTAGATCCGTCTTGTACAATTTGGCGGGTCTTAAAAAGTTTGGGAAAGTCTTCGTTTGTAATGCGGAGAACGGGATAGGATTTTCCATCCTTTAAACAAATGTTATATTTTGGTGTATACTTTTTGATGAGGTTGTTTTCCAGCAGAAACGCTTCGTACTCGTTTGCTGTTGTGATATATTCAATTGACTGAGCATGAGAAATGAGAAGTCTGGTTTTGATGTCCTTGTTTCCTGCAAAGTATGAGGAAAGGCGGTTTTTAAGATTCTTTGCTTTTCCGACATAAATAACGCTGCCCTTTGGGTTACGCCACATATACACTCCACTTGAAGAAGGAGCTTTTAAAGCGGTTTGATGTAATATTTCCCTTTGGTTATTTATTTCTGCCGTTTTATCGTTTGCCATAATATGAATATGAAAGATTTTAACATGAAATTGAAGGGATTTCCACGAGTAAAACTTATTTTATTTTTTATATGCTTTGCTTTTGCGGGATTTTTTGCTGGGGCTGAAAAATATGTTCTGGGCGGTGCAAATGGCTGGTCTCAGGTTTCTGTAAAAAACGGCGTAAAACTGGGCACCGGTCGATACGGTTATGACTGTCTTGAACTTGCTTCAAACGACTTTACTCAAAATGAACTTACAGATCTTCTAATTAATTTTGAAGATGGAACTGCAAAAGATACAACCGGTAATTATACTGTCTTGAGTAATAATCTCTACATGTACGGAAAGGCAAAAATGGGGAACGGTTGTGCCCTTTCCCGCAATAACGATATTGGGCTGGAATTACAGGGAAATTCTACTTCTTTGTTTGGTCAGGAAGGGCCTGCTGGTTCTTTTTTGATTGATTTTTGGCTTTGTCCAGCAGCAGCGGAAAACGGAGAAGTCATTCTTGACTGGAGAAGCAGCCGAAACGAATATGGTCAGATTTTATATCAGATGATTAACGTTTCTGTATATAAAAATCGAATGATGGCAACTTTTGCAAATATTTTTGACGGATATATTCAGAATAATGGAGAAGTTCAGCTTGTAACAAACAAAAAAATCCTTCCTGGAAAGTGGTCTCATCATTCTATTGCTTATACAGAAGATGATGGAATTCTTGAGTATCGAATCGATGGAAAGCTTGAATGTATTAAATATATGACAAATACAGGTCATGAAGGCGGTGAAATCTATATCGCTGTCATGGGTAAGGCGGCTTCTCTAAAAGTATGTCCATCTTATACAGGTTATATAGATGATTTTAGATTGATGCGCAGCTATGTTCAGATTGAAAGAGAAGTGCAGAATGAAATTGAAACTGCATCAACTGATCATACCTATAAGATAGACGGCGGCCGTTTTGAGACTCTCCCAATTATGACTAAAACCGGTTCAATCTTAAATTATGTAAATGCAGAAATCTCTACTCCTAGTCAGACGGAAGTTCAGCTTTATGTTCGCTCAGGAGATAACTTTTTTAACTGGTCCGATGATTATCCAAAGTGGCAGCCAGTTATTCCTGGTCAGAAGATTGAAAATATAAGCGGTTTGTATTTTCAGATTGCGGGGGATTTGTACCCGGATGGAGCAGGGGTTCATACTCCTTCTGTAACGGAGATTGTTCTTGATTATACAGTTCTGCCAGATCCGCTTCCTCCGTTTAAGGTATCTGCTCAGAAAGGGGACGGAGAAGTTACTTTGACCTGGTCCAGCAGTGTTGATGATACGGCTGGCGGTTACTACATCTATTATGGAAACCGTCCTGGCGAATATCTTGGCCGCACAGCGGTAGAAGGCGAATCTCCAATTAAAGTAGGAAGTGTAACAAGTTATACACTAACTGGCCTAAAAAATGGTACAATATATTACTTTGCAATTTCTACATATTCAAAACTGGATAATAGAATCTGCGGTTCACTTTCAAAAGAAGTTTTTGCACGGCCGGCTGCGAAATAGAAAAAGATAAGGGGAAAGGAAAAAGATGGATGATAAGGAATTAGTATTAAATCGGGCAAAAAATGCAATAATTTCGAGAGATTTTGCACTTGCTGCAAGACTTTATAATGGTCTTTTGATGCAGGAACCTGGTAATATTCAGCTTTTGAATGGGCTTGGTTCTGTTTATATAAAAGCTGGAAATGATTCAAAAGCGATTCCTTATTTTGAAAAAATTCTGACTCTGTCTCCAAATAATTTTGACGCTTTGAACAGTCTTGGTGGTGCATACCGACGCATTGGTCAGTATGACAAGGCAGTTGTTTTTCTAAAAAAAGCACTTCAGACTGGCAAGAATAACGCTGAAGCAAATTATAACCTCGGCTTTACTTATAAAGTTATGGGAAAGCAGCAGGAAGCCATCAGTTGTTTTGAGGATGTAATCGTAATCAATTCAAGGGACGTTCTTGCCTACAATCACCTTGGTTCTATCTATGCTGATCAAAAGAATTACGATAAGGCCGTTCAGACATATAAGCGCGGACTTCAAGTTGATCCAAATCATCCAATTTTACAGTACAATCTTGCCAAGTGTTATGAGGCATTAAAGGATGACAGCTCTGCTGTTCAGGCATATGAAACTGCATTAAAGGCAAAACCGGGCTGGCAGGATGCAGTCAGTGCTTACGCAAAGCTTTTGATTGAACACCGTAAAACAAAGGTTGCTGCCGATGCAGTAAGAAATTCAATTTCACTTCATCCTCAGGATGCAGAATTGCACAATCTTTTGGGAAAGATTTTGATTCTTCAGGGAAATTATGAAGAAGCCATTGCAAGCTCTGAAAGGGCGGATTCCCTTAAACCGAATACCAGTGAATTTCTTAATACACTTGCTCAGGGCTACGAAAAGGCAGAATGTAATCAGGAAGCAGTTAATACAATAACCAGAGCGGTAAAACTTGATGAAAATAATATCGAAGCAAAAAAGAGTCTGGTTCACATACAGTTGAGTGCGGGGCAGGTTGAAGATGCTTTTGAAAATCTCAACAAAATCACAGAAGAATGGAATTCCAGTCCGGAACTTTTGAATCTTGCTGGTCAGTATTATATCTTGAAAAACGATGATAATCAGGCGGAAGATTTACAGAAAAAGAGTTTATCTCTTGATTCTTCTTATACCGACAGTTACAACGAATATGCCCTCAGATATAAGCAGGTAAAGAAATTTGAAAAAGCTAAGGCTCAGGTAAAAAATGCCATCGATGAAAATATGAAAGACGTCAACGCATGGATTTTGCAGGGCCAGATTAATGAAGAAATGGGCAATTTTGAGGATGCGGAAGAAGACTATTCAACTGCAATGGCTTTTGATCCTCACAATGTGCTTGCAAAAAAGCTTTATAAGGTTGTAAACAAACGCAATTCTGATGTGCGTGCCCAGAAAGCAGAAATGGAACAGGCTCTTGAAAATCAGGAAGAAGCTGTTACAGAGAATGAAGAGTCTGTTGTTCAGGGTGAAGAAATTGATTTGTCAGAATTTGGTATGGAAGATGAAAAGGTAGTTGAAACTGAAGCTGTTGTCGAAGATGACGATGAAAATGTTTCTCTCGATGATCTGCATCTTGAAGAAGACCAGGATGTAATTGCAATGGACGAAGAGAATGCTCTTTTTTCTGACATGCAGGGCGACCTTTTGGAGGAACCCGACGAAGTAAGTGAAGACGGTCAGCTCCTTGGTGAAGAAATAAAACAAGAAAAAGACGAATTGCCGGAAGAAGAGGCCTTTGAGCCTATGAACGACAGTTCATCGGAGGCTGGTGGCCCTTCTGCAGAGGAAAATCTGTGGAAAGATGCAAATCCTGTTGCGGAAGAAAAGGCTTCTGATGAGGTGACTATGCCTTCTGAAGACGCTGCACCTTCTGTTGGAGAAAGTGGCTCTGAAGTGGCAGTTCCGGCTGAAGAAGAATCTGCTACAGTAGAAAATGCCTTTGAACCGGCTGCGGATGAACAGCCTGTCGAGGCAGAAGGTGTTTCTGAAATGGAAACTCCTTTTGAAAGTGCTTCTGCTGAAGAAAATGCAGAAGAAGGTTCTGAAAACATCTTTGACATTGCCGATGAGATTTCTAACGAACCGGAAGATGCCATGGATTTTGGAAATCCAAACTTTGCCTTTGACGATTTGTATGAAAACGAGGATGTACCTCAGGAAAAGCCTTCGATTTCGGAAGAAGATGCTAGCATGATTGCAGAATCTGTTCAGGATGCACAGAACAGCGCCCAGAAAGCAAATGAAGCGGCAGAAAAAGCCTGGATGGCTGCTCAGAATGCTGCCGATGCGGCACAGGCAACCGATCAGGCAGAAAACTATATCCGAGATGTTGCAGAATCTGCAGTAGAAGAAGCGGCAAATAAGGTTGTTCTTAAACATTTTGAAAAAATACTTCCGGAGTTTGCAAAGATGATTGATACACAGGAAGGCGTTAAAAAGTTTGCAGAAGAAATTGCTCTGTTCAAGAAACTTCGTGAAATCGGCGAATCTCTCCCAGAGCCTCAGAATCTTGACTTCCTTGAAAGCAAGACCCGTGTAATTCTCGATTACCTGATTGCCAGACTCAGTGGCAAAAAAGGCCTCCTAAAGACCATCCTTGCAATGCAGGACTTAACAAATACCCCGGAAACCGAGATTGAACCGATAGAAGATTTTGAGCAGGCCATCCGAGAAGTCTTTGCAAAACTCAAAGAGCTTGCCCAGGGGCTTGAAGATAACAACCTTTGTGCAGCTTTGATAAAGCTCTGTGATGAGGTTTTAGAGAGAATTTAATTAAAGGTGCTGTCTGAAACAATGGATTTCAGACAGCATTTTTTTTATAGTCTGATGATTTTAGAATGTGTAATAACTTCGTTGCCGTCTTCTGTGATTAGAACGTCATTTTCGAGGCGGCAGCCACCGCATTTTTCGTCGTAGAGGCCTGGTTCCAGAGTGACAATCATGCCTGGTTTAAATACTACATCGCTGGTCATTTTGGTGCTGACCCGAGGGTATTCGTGGATTTCAAGTCCTATTCCGTGGCCCAGGGTGTGTGGCATTGAACGGTTTGCACCCTTAAAAATTAGCTGGGCCTGTTCGCAGGCTTCTTTTACTGGGATGTCTTTTTTATAGAGTCTGAGACATGCATCTGCTGCTCTCTGTACTAAATCAAGGATTTCTTCCTGGTCTTTTGATAATTCTCCCTTGGCAATTGTGAGGGTTGTGTCACTTGTGTAGCCGTTATAAACGACACCAAAATCAAGAATTGATAAGCCTTGTCCCGGCCACTCGTTCATGGTGTAGCCAGGGAAAGCGTGGATAGCCCAGGAGCGGGAAGGACCTGCGGCAAGGGTGTCAAAGCCTGTTTTTTCGCAGCCGTTTAAGCGGAGTTCTTTTTCGATTAAAAGGGCAACATCGATTTCTGTTTTGATGGACTGGTCTTTAATTCCCTGTTCAATTTTTTCTATGATGAGGTCTCCCACACGGCAGGCTTCTCTTGTGCATTCGATTTCGTATTCGTCTTTTACCATGCGTAGTTCTACTGCATACTGGTGAACACTTTTTTCGCGGCAGCGTACATCCCAGCCTGGTAGTGCATCGATAAATTTTAAGAACTGTGGGTAGCTTGTCTGAGGAGGCAGTTCCACCTTTGTGTTTTTAACTGAAGACAAAACTGTATTAAGGTTTGCCTGAACAGCAGGTATTTCCTGATTATTGTATTTTGTATATGGAAGAATCTTGTCGCAGAAGGCAATTTTTTTAGCAAGGATTTCATCCCATGGAATTAAAACTGACTTTCCTGTGTCGAAAATAATCAGAACGGCATCGCTGGTGTGTCCGGTAAAATAGCGGAGGGAAGGTTCGCGGTGTTCTTCATTGTCGATAAAAACTGCGGCGCCGATTTCGTTTTCTTTTAAGTATTCGACGATTTTTTTGCGGCGGTCGGAATAAATCTTTTTAAGCTGGTCATTTGTGTATGTTTTCATAATATTTCCTAAATAATATCATTGTACTTTTAATTTCGAGTTTGTGCTATTTACCATTAAAATTGGCTTCCAGTCGTTCTGAGTGGAATCGAAACCGCGCTATATAGCGCTACATGCTGTTTTTTGCAAAGTAACTATGTACTTAGCGCTTTGCGCTTGCAACAAACAGAATGTTTTCGTTCTACTCATCTCTCCTTCGCGCCAATTTTAGTGCAATCTATAAATAACTCGAAATTGAGGTTTTCTCCAATTTATTTACGCCCTTTTCTCAAAACCTTTCCCAAAAGTGTCTTTGCGGATTTGTCCTGGAAAATCAGGAGGAGTAAAATGCCGGTGATGCCGAAAATCAGGGCAGTACCTAGGGTTGGGAGGCCGTAGCTGATAAAGCGGTTGTGGCCTTCAAAGAAGTTCAGGAGAACAGGGCGAACAAAGTAAGTCGGAACGCAGGCGATGGCAGAAAAGGTTATCATTTTTAAAACGTACAGACTCATCTTTTTGGCCAGTCCCTTGTAATCCATGCTTTGCATCTTTCTCATAAAGATGAACAGGAACAGCGTGTTGATTGCACTTGCCAGGGTCAGTGCCAGGGCAATTCCAGGGCCTTTGAGCGGAAAGCTCAATACAATTGCCAGAATGATATTTGCAATCATGCTTATGATTCCCGAGAGAGTAGGGAGCTTTGTGTTGGACTGGGCGTAAAAGGCTGGAGTAATGATTCTGTTTACTGCGATAAAGAAAAGCCCCGCAATATGGAAGTTAAATACCGCAAGAGTTGCCGTTACCGATTCGTCGGTAAAGTTGCGAGTTTTATATAGAAGAGAAATCAAGTCTTTTCCACAGACTAACGAATAGAAAGTCACAGGAATTGTAATCAGGGTGATGATTTTTACGGCGCTTACCATGAGGTCGTTGTATTCATCCCAGGCTTTTCTTTTTGCAAGGCCTGAAAGGTCTGGCAGAATTACGGTTCCGATGGAAACGGCAAAAATTCCAAGGATTAATTCCTGGAGTCTTAAAGAATACTGGAGGGCCGCTACGGTTCCTGTTGCAACTTTTCCTGCGAGAGCGGTGGATACCAGGTCGTTTAACTGGTAGGCTGCCATTCCAACGATTGTTGGAATAATCAGATGAACGACTTTTCTGGTTCCCGGATTTGTAAAGGCGTTTTTTAATCCTGTAATAGTTGTTTTCCAGCCGGTCTTTTTTACAAATGGCCATTGAAAAAGCGCCTGGAAACAACCACCGGTAATAACACCGATACTCATTGCTCGGGCGGCAAGTGCTTCGTAAGAAAGGTTCTGTCCTTTCTGAAGTTCCACCAGTTGTGGTGTCAGAGCATAAGTTACTAGAACGACGATTCCGTTAAAGAGAACTGGAGTAAATCCGCTTGGAGCAAAAATGCTTTCTCCGTTTAACACCCCCTGAAAAAAGGCTGCTACTGAAATCACAAACAGATAAGGGAACATTATTCTGGTGAGAAGAGTTGCTTCGTCCAAAACATGAGGAGTTGTATCCTTGCTGAAAAATAATGGAACAATCCACTGTGCGCAGAAGATTCCGATTACGGTGATTACGGCTGTAAGAAAAGAAACCAGAGTAAGTGTTGAAGAAATAAAGACTTGAGTTTCTGAATGTTTGAGATTTTTCTGATCCGGGTCAGAGAGTTCTTTTTCTTCTTCGATGTAGCCGCGAAAGGTTGGAATAAAAGCTACCGAAACTGCGTTTTCTGCAAAAAGACGGCGGAATAGATTTGGAATCATAAAGGCAATTCCAAAAGCGTCTGCGTAGGCACTGGTTCCTAAAAATGCAGCTTTTGTCATTTCCCGGATTAAGCCCATAATGCGGGATGCAAAGGTCATCAGGGATAAAACAAGTCCTGATTTTACCAGGGATTTCTTTGATTTTTTTTCAGTATTTATAGTTTCTGTTTGTGACATAGATTTATATAGAATAAATAAATTGTATTTTTTGTTCAATAAATTTATACTTAATCTGAACATGGCAAAGTCAAATACAAAGAAAATTCATAAAATCGGAAATACCCGGATTGTTCCTATATCTCTAAAGATTCTTATCGTTTTTACTTCTCTTCTTTTGTTTTCTAACTTTTCTTCTAACCTTGTATCAGTAATGCTTGCCCAGCGTCAGATTACCCAGCTTACAAATGAAGTTCTTTCTGATCACTTAAAGCAAATTTTTATGAGCGCCACCAATCAGTGGGATCTCTATAAATATTCTAATGATAAGGATACCGCAGTTAATGCTGTAAAAACGGTTGCCCAGGCGGGCTTGAGCGATGCCGGAAATGTGGCAATGGCATTTAACACTGACGGAGAAATCCTCTTTATCGTGAACGGGACTTCTCTTGCTGCAGAAAAGACTCTCAGGCGGGTAAAGTTTGCTCCTGTAAAAAAAGCAATCGAAAAAAACAGAATCAATGCTGATGCGGCCAGGGAGTGGAGAAGTTTTCCGGATTCTTCTGCTTTGGATGAAATCAATCGCAAACTCGTAATCGGTACAAACGAAGGTGTTGTTCAGTTTAATTCTGAAAGCGGGGATTATCTTGGAGTTTATACATACCAGAAAGACTGGAATCTTTACTTTGTCTGCGCAGAACGAAGTCAGGAAACTTTTTATACGACCTTGTTCAATTTTGGAATTACAAGCTTGTTCATTATTTTTGTTACGATTGTCTTTTTATGTGTCGGATTGTATCTGCTAAATAGAATTCTTAAGAACATCGGGGTCTTTGCAAAGGACATCTATCAAATGCAGAACGATCACCAGCTTGGAATAATCGATATTTCCAAAGCCAATCACGATGATGTAACCTATTTTGCTGCTTCTTTTAATGCATTGTCTTCATCTGTAAATAATTTACTGACGACTTTTCAAAAATTTGTTCCAAAGGATATTACTGCCAAGGCTTATGCCGGCGAAGCTGTAAACCTGGAAGGAAAACAGCGGGAACTTACGATTATGTTCAGCGATATTCGTAATTTTACCAGCAAAACAGAAGTCCTCGGAAATGAAATCATCGACCTTTTGAACGTGCATTACGGCCGAATTATTCATCTTGTTCATGAAAACGGTGGTGTAATCGGAAGTATTATCGGGGACGCTGTACTTGGAATATACGGAACAGAAGAATCTAAAAATAAATCTCTCAACGCGGTTAATGCCGCCTATCAGATGATAAGAACGACACAGAGTTTTAGAAATTCCTTAAAGCTCCGCCGGGCACAGATAGAAGAAAAACGAAAACTTAACGATGCCGAAGATCGTATCTTTAGGGCTTGCCTTGTAGAAATCGGTGTCGGGCTGGACGGCGGAAATGTCTTTTACGGAAATATCGGTTCTATTGAGCACATGGCAAATACCGTTATCGGAGACAGCGTAAACAGTGCCAGCCGTCTTGAGGGCCTTACACGTTTGTATGCCCTTCCGGTTATCTGTTCAAAATACATCAAAGATGAGGTTGAAAAGGTTTCTTCCAAATACCATTTTGAAGAAATAGACATGGTTCAGGTAAAAGGCAAGTCTGAAGGAATTAAAATCTATTATCCTCTCGACACTGAAGAAGATACCCAGGAAGTAATACTGCAGTTTGAAGTTTTTGAAGAGGCTCTTCAGCTTTATTATGAAGGAAAATGGGCTCCTTCCCGCAAAAAGTTTAAAGAGTTCAAGAAGTTTATGCAGAAAAACCAGCCTTCTTATGTGACTGTTGCGGATGTATTTATTCATAGAATGGGACTAAAATCAGCACCTGCCAACTGGAGTGGAATATGGGCAATGACAACAAAATAAAAAAGGAAACCGGCTCTGTAAAGCTTTTTCTCGATGACGAGCTGGTCCTCCTGAAACAGCAGAAGGATCAGATTTATGATCTTGAAGAGGAATTTGCAAAAACCAAAAAGAATCATTCCGGCTATATTGCATTGACTTTGTTCCTGTGCTTTCTTGGGGTAAGCGGACTGGTTTACGGGGCATACCGTCTTATTAATTCTAAAGAGTATACGATGCAGATTACAGGCGGTTCCATTGATTCTGTTGTAACAGAGAATATAGAAGAAGAAATTCGCCGCACTCAAAGCCTTTATCAGGAAAGCCTTTCTTATATCAAGCAGATTGCAGAATTAGAAAAGAAAGAACTTGCCGAAGCCGAAAAGCAGTACAACTTTGATATTTATGCCATTGATTCCATGAATATAGAAGATAAAAAGGATCTTAAAAAACGAAAGGAATCAGCTAAAAACGACTATAAGAAAAATGTTCAGGAAATAAAGGAACAGTACGCCCAGAAAAAACAGAAGGCACACGAAGATTCTGTTCAGTATAAAAATAAACTGGATTCCTATTCTGAGCAGGCCTTAAAAAATGCAAGTGAAGATTCATCCTTAAATCAGGAACAAATTTTACAAAAACTTGAAAAAGAGCAACTTATTAACAATTACGAAAAAAGAATTGAAGAGCTGGAGAAAAAAATATCAGATGAACGAGAAAAGGCGTTAAAAGATAAAAAAGCAAGTCT
>JAFNQK010000076.1 GCA_017386165.1 Treponema sp. | reverse complement strand
GATTACTGTCGGAAAAACTCTGGAGGCATACAGCAAGGGTAAAACTACCAGCGCCTTGAACAGTCTTAAAAATCTGGTTCCAAAAACGGTGACTGTATTAAAAGACGGGGAAGAAAAAACTGTTCCGCTGGAGCAGATTCAGGCGGGTGATGTGTTTGTTGTACGACCGGGTGATGCGATTCCTGTGGACGGCATTATTATTGAAGGTTCTTGTACAATTGACGAGTCCTCTCTTACTGGTGAAAGTCTTCCTGTTGAAAAAACAAAAGAGGAGCAGGTCTTTAGCGGAACTCTCAACAAAAGCGGAAGCATCACTGTTCGGGCAACAAAGGTCGGTCAGGATTCTACTATTAATAAGATAATCAAAATGGTCAGCGATGCAGGCAGCGGAAAGGCGCCTATTGCAAAGCTTGCGGATAAAGTAAGCGGAGTTTTTGTTCCTGTGGTGTTGGGAATTGCTCTGGTGACTTTTGTGGTGTGGCTGCTTTGCAGTAAGGATATCGCTTTTTCTCTTGCCCGAGCTGTCAGCGTTCTTGTAATCAGTTGTCCTTGTGCACTGGGACTTGCCACTCCAGTTGCAATTATGGTCGGAAACGGCGTTGCGGCTAAAAGAGGAATTCTTTTTAAGACAGCTCAGAGTCTTGAACAACTCGGAAAAATCCAGACTGTAATTCTCGATAAGACTGGTACGATTACAAAAGGGGAGCCGGTTGTAACTGGAGTAAAAATCCTTGAGTCTAGAGAGGGGTTTTCAGAGCAGCAGGTTCTTTCCATTGCTCTGAGTATGGAACAAAAAAGCGAACATCCATATGCAAAGGCGATTGTAAAATACGCAGCGGAGAAGGGCGGAACAAAACTCCAGGTGGAGGATTTTAATTCTTTTGGTGGCAAGGGTATTACTTGTGTTGTAAACGGAAAAAATGCCATCGCAGGAAATAAAAAACTTCTTGAGCAAAATAGTATTTATATAGAAGAAATTGAGTTAAATTCTGATAAAAAGACACAGACTTCAATTTATCTTGCTTATGACGGAGAACTGTGCGGGGTATTTTATATATCGGATGTTGTAAAAGAAGACAGTGCCTTTGCCGTTCAAAAACTAAAACAGCTGGGCTTAAAAGTTGTAATGCTAAGCGGAGATAATGCCTTAGTTTGCAATGAAATTGCCAGTCAGGTTGGAATCAAAAACGTTATAAGTGAAGTTCTTCCTGAGGGAAAATTAGATGTGATCCGGGATTATCAGAAAACTGATCTGGTTTGTATGGTGGGCGACGGAATTAACGATGCTCCTGCCTTGACTGCCAGTGACATCGGCATTGCAATCGGCAAGGGAACTGACATTGCAATCGAAGCCGGGGATGTGGTTCTTGTAAAAAACAGTCTTTTGGATGTGGCAAAAGCAATTTACATCAGCCGAAAGACCATTACAAATATCAAGCAGAATCTTTTCTGGGCATTTATTTATAATATTATTGGGATTCCACTGGCAGCAGGATGCTATATTCATACTTTTGGATGGACTCTAAATCCTATGTTTGGAGCTCTTGCCATGAGTCTCAGTAGTGTGTGCGTGTGTCTCAATGCTCTCCGACTGAATTTGATAAAAATGGACTGGAAAGGTCCTTCTACTAAAAAAACTTTGGAGGAAAATATGGAAAAAACAGTAAAAGTAAACGTAATGATGTGTTCTCATTGTGAAATGCATGTTAAAAAAGCCCTTGAAGCCCTAGACGGAGTAACAAGTGCAGAAGCAAATCACGAAACCGGAACTGTAAAACTTGTTTGCACAAAAGAAGTTGGAGACTCTGCATTAAAAGAAGCGGTAACATCTGCCGGCTACGAATATATTGGCTAGATTACGGCCCGGCGTTGGTGGCACTTGTTTCCAGAATTGATTTAAAAGTTTAACACTTGCTTCATTAATTGCTCTTTTTGGAAAAAAACAGTATTTTAGAAAAACATTGATTTTTTCAATAAAAAGAGGTTTTTATGTATAAGCCGGAGCTTATAAATGCGCTTAAGGGTTATAACGGCAAACAGTTTGCTACAGACCTTATCGCAGGTATTATTGTTGGTATTGTTGCATTGCCACTCTCCATTGCTTTTGCAATTGCTAGTGGATGTAGTCCAGAAACAGGATTGTATACTGCAATCGTTGCAGGATTTTGTATTGCTGCTTTAGGTGGAACCCGCTGTCAGATTGGTGGACCTACAGGTGCATTTACTGTAATTATTTATGCAATTGTAAATAATCCAGAACTTGGAATCGGAGGACTTGCAACTGCAACAGTACTTGCCGGTATAATGCTTATTCTTTTGGGTGTGTTTAAGCTTGGCGGTCTTGTTAAGTTTATTCCATATACAATTGTTGTTGGTTTTACAGCCGGAATCGCAGTAACAATCGCAACAGGTCAGATTGGGGATTTCTTTGGAATGCATCCTCAGTTCCCGATGACTGTTTTTGGTACTGAATATGCCAAGATGCCTGGAACATTTATTGGTAAAATCGGCGTTTATGCTCAGTCCCTCAAAACTATCGACTTGTATTCTTCCTTGATGTCGATTATCTGTCTTGTAATTATCTTTATGTGGCCAAAAGTAACCAAGAAGATTCCTGGTTCTCTTATCGTTATCATTCTTGCGACTATTGTAAGCATTATTCTTGATAAGGCAGCTGGTCTCAAGGTTGATACAATCGGAAAATTTACTGACGGTTCGGCACATTATTCAATCCCAAAAACTTTGCCGGCACCACATCTTCCTGATTTGAGATTTTCTACAATTACAACTGTATTTCCAACAGCAGTTTCAATTGCCGTTCTTGCCGCAATCGAATCTCTTTTGTCTGCAGTAGTAGCTGACGGTATGATTGGTGCAAAGCATGATTCAAATAATGAATTGATTGGTCAGGGTGTTGCAAATATCCTTAGCCCATTGTTTGGAGGACTCCCTGCTACTGGTGCCATTGCCCGCACTGCAACAAACATCAACAACGGT
Organism: Treponema sp.; assembly: GCA_017386165.1. Taxonomy (GTDB): domain Bacteria; phylum Spirochaetota; class Spirochaetia; order Treponematales; family Treponemataceae; genus Treponema_D. The sequence continues at coordinate 2,802 of JAFNQK010000076.1, read as the reverse complement.
GGACGAACTCCAGTTGCAGGAATGATTCATGCAGTTGTTCTTTTGTTAATCATGATTTTCTTTGGAAAATATGTTGAATATGTTCCAATGCCGGCTCTTGCAGCTGTTTTGATGAGTGTTTCATGGAATATGGCTGGAATTCCTGCAATCAGAAAGCTTTTGAAAGGTCAAAAATCAGACATTACTGTTCTTACAGTTACTTTCCTTGTAACAGTATTTGTTGATTTGACATACGCAATCGGTATCGGTCTTATGTTTGCAGCCTTCTTCTTTATCAAGAAGATGATCGACGTAAGCCAGGTTGAAACAAACGAAAAATCAATCGTTACAGGTATCACTGGTGACGGTCATGAAGAAATGCTGGATCTTCCACAGGGTGTAGTTGTTTACGAAATTGATGGTCCGCTCTTCTTTGGTACTGTTAGAAAATTTGAACTTGCAACTGAACGCGCTGGAGCCAGCTACAAGGTTCTTATTTTGAGAATGAGAAATACAACTTATCTGGATGCAGGTGGAATTAATGCCCTTGGTCAGTGTAAGGCTGCCTGTGACCGAAAAGGTGTTCAGATTGTACTTTCGGGGGTACAGCCTCAGCCAATGAAACTTTTAACAAAGAGTGGAATGCTCGATACACTCGGTAAAGAAAATGTTTACGATAATATAAATGACGCAATGAATCGCGCCAAAGAGATTGTCAGTAAATAGAAGAAGCTATTCGATGCTGACAATTTCGCCTTTGCGGAGGTGAAGCATTCTCTGGTTTTCACTTCCGCGGAATTTAAGCATCAGATTTTTTTTGCTTTGAATAAATGGTCCGTCAACAAGAACGTCAATGCATCTGAGCATTCGGTCTGTGTACGGGCCATATTTTTTTCCAAGAGGAACCAAATCCTTGTCCATGACATAGCCGGTCCAGCACCAGATATCTTTTTTAGGATATGTAGCTTTGATTTTTTCAAGGAGAGGTGCAAGAACTGCCTGATTTTCTTCTTCAAAAGGCTCTCCGCCCAAAAGACTGAAGCCGGTAATTAAAGGGGATTTTAACGCTTCTAGAATTTGTTTTTCAGTTTCCGCTGTATATTCTGTTCCAAAATTAAAATTCCAGGTTTGTGGCTGAAAGCACCCGATACAGCAGTTTCTGCATCCGCTCACAAAAAGACTGACTCTGACGCCAAGCCCATTGGCAATATCGTAATTTTTTAATGCTCCATAATACATTTTTATTCCACCCGGATGTAATTATAACACTAAAAGATTTTTTGAAAAGATGTGCGTTGGTTGCATAAATTTCAATACTAAAATGAAAATATTTCAGTTTACGCAATAATGAAATATCAGTAGAATAAAGTTGAAAATGAAAATTAAGGTGGTTTCGATAAGTCCTTCGTCAAGCCCTTCGACAAGCTCAGGGGGCACTCAGGGACCGCTCTGCCACCACTAAAAAGAGGTTTTGAAAATGGGAAACAACTATTTTAATTCTATCCCTTGGCGTGAAGCACGCCTTCAGTTGGGTCATTGCCGTTCTATGAGCAAAGACGAATTTGCAGATGGCGTAAAAGCTCTTAAAGGTTTGAAAATCGTTATCGTAGGATGTGGTGCACAGGGCTTGAACCAGGGTATGTGTCTTCGCGATTCAGGTTTGGATGTATCTTACGCTCTCCGCGAATCAGCTATCACAGAAAAACGCCAGTCTTGGAAAAACGCTACAGAAAACGGATTCAAAGTTGGTACTTATGACGAAATGATTCCAACTGCTGACCTTGTTGGTAACCTTACTCCTGATAAGCAGCATACTCCTGTAATCACAGAAGTTATGAAGAGAATGAAGAAAGGTTCTGCTTTGTGGTATTCACATGGATTTAACATGATTGAAGAAGGAATGCAGATCCGTAAAGATATTACTGTAATCATGTGTGCTCCAAAGGGACCAGGTACTGAAGTTTACCACGAATTTGCTCGTGGATTTGGTGTACCTGATCTTATCGCAGTTCACCCAGAAAACGACCCAGAAGGAAAGGGTTGGGCAATGGCTAAAGCTCTCGCTGTTGGTATGGGCGGAAGCAAAGCTGGTGTTCTTGAATCATCATTTGTTGCAGAAGTTAAGTCTGACCTTATGGGTGAACAGACAATTCTTTGTGGTATGCTCCAGGCTGGAACAATCTGCTGTTACAACAAGATGGTTGCAGACGGAATGGACCCAGAATATGTTACAAAGCTTTTGATGCACGGATGGAACGTAATTTCTGAAGCTCTTAAGTTCGGAGGAATTACAGGTATGATGGATCGTCTTTCTAACCCTGCAAAAATCAAGGCTAACGAACTTTCTAAAGAAATCAAAAAGCTTCTTGCTCCACTTTATCAGAAGCACATGGATGACATCATCAGTGGTAAATTCTCTAGCACAATGATGGAAGACTGGAAAGCTGGTGATAAAGACTTGCTTGCATGGCGTGAAGCTACTGGAAAACTTCCATTCGAAAGTCAGAAAGAATCTAGCGTTGAAATCAGTGAACAGGAATACTTTGACAAGGGTATCTTGATGGTTGCTATGGTAAAAGCCGGCTGTGAACTTGCATTCGAAACAATGGTTGACGCTGGTATTAAACCAGAATCAGCTTACTACGAATCACTCCATGAAGTTCCTCTTATCGCTAACCTTATCGACCGCAAACGCTTGTACGAAATGAACCGCGTTATTTCTGATACTGCAGAATACGGTTGTTACTTGTTTGCTAATGTTGCTGCTCCTATGATGGAAAAAGACCTTATGCCAAAGGTAACTACAGAAGTTATCGGTAAAGG
>JAFNQK010000075.1 GCA_017386165.1 Treponema sp. | reverse complement strand
GCTTAATAAAGTCATCAAAACAAAAGCTTTTGGAATTAAACCAAGCATTGAATGGTCAAAATTAATTGATAAAGATGCATGGCAGTTCAGCATTAAAAATATCGCTGTAAAAAATCATGACTATCCGTTGTCCGTTTCATGGAATGGTTCATTCCTCGGCTTATCCGGAAAGCAGGATAAAACAAATTCCGGTAAAGCTGTTTATACAATTCCGGAACAGTCTAAGTTTTGCGTTGTTGATGTAAATAAGAATACAGAAAATACTGTTTATATCAGTTTTTCAAAAGATCTTGATCCAACTCAGAATATCAATGACTTTGTAAAGGTTCAGAATTTTGACGGAACTTATAAAAAGAACACTAATTCCACAATCCACAATAATATTATTTCAATTTTTGATGATGAAAACTTTGAAAATGTAAAAATGATTACCGTTGCAAGCGGAGTTAAGAGTACAAACGGCTCAAGTCTTTATTCTTCTAAATCCGTTGCAATGGATGTAAATTGGGAAATTCCTTCTGTACAGTTTTTAACTCAGGGAAATATTCTCCCGACTTCTCAGGGTACAGTTCTTCCTATTGAGACAAGAAACTTAAGCGGTATCGTTGTTCAGGCTTATGCAATTTACGATCACAATATGATTCAGTTTTTGCAGAGAAACGAATATAACGAATTTTCTGAAATGTATCGCGTTGGAGAACCTGTCTGGACAAAAGCCATTAATTTTGACTGGAAAGACGACATGCAGAACCGCTATGTTCCCCGCGGCCTTGATATTTCTGAACTTGTAAGAAAATATCCGAAAGGCATGTTTGAAATTAGAATTTCCTTCACTAAAAATCAGATTAAATATATTTGCCGCTCACGACACAATGATTTTTCAAATTTGAAGATGCCAGATTACCTCATTGAGCCGGAATATACTCCAAATGAAAAGAGTAACTGGGACTGGTTTGACGGTCTTTCATGGCAGGAACGGGATACCTTCTGGACTTACAGAAATGATCCTTGCCATCCGGCATTCTATATGTCCCGCTACAACAAAAACAGTCTTATAAAGAGAAATATTCTTGTCTCTGATGTCGGTTTAATGGCCAAAAAAACAGAAGCAAATCAGTTGTATGTTACTGCTTCTAATTTAAAAACTACCCGCCCTATGGCTAGTATCCCTGTTACCGGATACTCCTATGTCGGAAGCGTAGTTGAAAAATCTGTAACCGATGCCAACGGCGGTGCAAGATTCAATAATGCTGACAAAATCTACTTTGTAATTGCAGAAAACAACGGTCAGTGTTCATATCTTAAGCTCGGAAACGGAACAAATTTAAGCGTAAGCCATTTTGAAGTTGGGGGCGAAAAGGCTTCTAACGGCGTTAAAGGCTTTATCTATGGTGAACGCGGAGTCTGGAGACCGGGTGATACAATGTATCTCACCTTTGTTCTCCAGGATTTGAACAAGACTTTACCTGCAAATATTCCTGTTAATTTTACTCTTATCGACCCTCTTGGCCGAACAGTTGATTCTCAGGTATTTACTAAATCTGTAAACGGATTTTATCCAATTACAACTAAATCTGACGAAGGCGGAACTACAGGTCTTTATAATGCAATCGTTAAGATTGGCGGAAAGGAATGGACAAAAGCCTGTCGCGTAGAAACAGTTGTTCCTAACCGTATGTCGGTAAAGCTTTCTCCAAAAAATAAGGTCCTCAAACAGGGCTACAACGAATTCAGTCTTTCTGGCGGCTGGCTACACGGAGCTCCAACTCCAAATTACAAAGCAGAAGTTTCTGTAAGCTTTAGTCAGGCTAATACTTCATTTGACGGTTATTCTGATTTTACATTTACAAATCCCGTAACCTTTGCTGATACATCTAAAGATTTGCTCTGGAAAGGAACTCTCGGTTCTAATTCAATCGCTAACTTCTCTGAAAATCTTTCTACAAACGATGATGCCCCTGGAAAATTAAAGGCTAAGTTTACAAGCAAGATTTTTGAACCTTCCGGAGCTTTCAGTACAGAAGTTACTAGTTTTGATTATTCACCATATGACCGTTATGTAGGATTAAAGCTTCCAAAGGGTGATAAAGCCAGAAATATGCTTTTAACAGATGTAGAACATACTGCAACTGTTGCTTTATTGACCGAAGACGGAAAGAAAATTCCTTCTGGAACTGTTAATTACGAAATTTACAAAATTGACTGGAAATGGTGGTGGGAAAAAGACGCCTACACTTCTGCTACATATGTAAATTACCGTTCATACGACAAAATTGCCAGCGGAAAAGTTACTATTACAGACGGTCTCGGAACCTTTAAGTTCATGGTTAAATATCCTTCATGGGGACGCTACCTCATCAAAGTTTCTGATGATAGGGGCGGACATTCTGCCGGTAAAATTGCCTATATTGACTGGCCTGGCTGGGCTGGAAGATCGACAGAAGGTAGCGGCGGAAGTTCTGCAATGGTTATGCTTGCAGCAGACAAAGCAAAATATACAGTTGGAGAAACTGCTTCTATTTCCTTTGCATCTAGTGCAGGTCAGCGAGGTTTAATCACCATCGAAAAAGCCGGTACCATCGTAAATCAGGCATGGATTGAAACAACCGCTGATACGACTGTTTACAAATTGCCTTTAACTGAACTGATGGCTCCTAATATTTACGTGCATCTTACCCTTTTACAGCCACATATGCAGACTGCAAACAGCCTTCCGATCCGTTTGTACGGTGTAATTCCAATTATGGTTGATAATCCAAAAACTCAGCTTGTGCCTGTAATTACAACCGCTTCTTCTTATGAACCTGGAAAGAATATTTCGGTTTCTGTTTCTGAAAAGAACGGTAATCCGATGACTTACACAATTGCTGTTGTAGATGAAGGTTTACTTGGTCTTACAAATTTCCATGCTCCGATTTTGAGAAATGAATTCTACAAAAAAGAAGCAAGTATGCTTAAAAACTGGGATTTGTACTCATATGTTATGAATGCCTACAGCGGAAAACTGGAAACCCTTCTTGCAGTCGGTGGTGGTGAAGATATTATTGCTGATGCAAACAAGGATTCAAACCGATTTGCACCTGTTGTAAAATTCTTTGGCCCATACACAATTGCAGCCGGCGAAAAGAAAGCTACAACATATATGATGCCTCAGTATATCGGTGCTGTCCGCACAATGGTTATTGCTGGATATAATGGTGCATACGGTACTTCAGAAAAAACTAGTACAGTAAAATCTGACTTGATGATTCAGCCTGCCCTTCCTAGAACTCTTGGTGCCGGAGAAAAGATTTCGGTTCCAGTAACTGTATTCAATGGAACTGACAATACAAAAGAAGTTCTTGTTTCGATGAGAGTAAGGGGTGTTGTTTCTGCCCAGGAAAAAGTAACCGTTGATGTTGCAGCCGGTGAAAACAAAACCGTATTCTTCTTTGTAAGTCCTGACAAACAGGGAAATGCAAACTTCAACTTTACTGCTTCCAGCGGAGAAATTAATACAAAATCTTTTGTAACAGTTCCTGTTCAGTCAAGAGGTATTCCTGTAACTTACAGAACAGATTTTGCTGTTAAACCGGGAAAAACTGAAACCGTAGTTGTTCAGAGTCCTGGAGAAGTTTCTTCTACAAAGGTTAAGGCAGAACTTTCTACTGTTCCAATGATTAATCTTTCTTCCCGTCTTGAATATCTGATTAAGTATCCTCACGGATGTATTGAACAGATTACTTCTGGTGCTTTCCCACAGTTGTATCTTCCGGATTTTGTAAACCTGACTGCAGAACAGCTGGAAAGAACAAAACAAAATGTAATTTCAGTGTTTGAAAGATATCCAAATTATCAGACTCAGTCTGGAGCAATGGGATACTGGCAGGGAGAACAGAAGCCTTCTCATTGGGGTTCAACTTATGCGGCACATTTCTTGACAGAAGCAAAGAAAAAAGGATATGCAGTTCCTCTTGAAGTTTATAATCCTCTCATAAACTGGCTTTCTGAAACAGCTGCAGACTGGAATTCTGACAGTTACTGTTCAGTTGAAGATCAGGCTTATAAACTGTTTGTTCTCGCCCTTGCAGGAAAGGCTGATATCGGTGCAATGAACCGTCTTATGAGTTCTTCTCTGAGTACACAGTCTAAACTTCTCCTTGCTTCCGGTTATGCCCTTGTTGGTCGCAAGGATTATGCAAGAAATCTTGTTTCTCAGGAAAAGATTGCCGTTTCTTATTACAGATTGACAGGTGGAAACTTTGGTTCTTCTATCCGTGAACAGGCAATTGCCCTTATGGCATTTAATTTGTGCAATGACAATGCAAATGCTTCAAGAATGGCCAAAAATGTTGCAACAAATCTTTCAAGTGATAAATGGTTAAGTACACAGGAAACTGCCTGGTCTCTGTTTACACTTTTGCCATATTACAAGGCTGATGATTCTCATGTTGCTTCTTATTCAATTTCATCTAACGGTGAAAAAATCGAAAATCATATAAACGGAACAGTATCTATCGAAGAGTTAAAATGCGGCAGTCAGGACAAGCAGTTTGCAGAAATTACAAATACCGGTTCAAAACAGATATTCGGAACTCTTTATGCAAGCGGTATGTCTCGTCCTGGTACAGAAAAATCTCAGTCTGACGGATTGGCTTTGACTGTTTC
>JAFNQK010000074.1 GCA_017386165.1 Treponema sp. | reverse complement strand
TCCCTGAACAAAAGGAAATCAATCCAAAGCTCATAAAGCTTGCCCGCAAGTTGAATATTCCTCTTGTAGTTACAAACGATATTCACTACATGGAAAAAGAAGATGCCGAAGCCCAGGATGCATTGCGCTGTATTGGATTTAAGAAACAGTTAAACGAGCCGCATCAGACGATGGGCGACGGACGCACTGAATGGTATTTTAAAACTGAACAAGAAATGCGGGAACTTTTTCCGGATGTTCCTGATGCCTATGAAAACACAATCAAGATTGCAAACATGTGTAATCTTACAATTCACCAGTATTCAACTCCGGAACTAAAGGGCTGTCTCCCACGCTTTGAACTTCCTAAAGAGTTCCAGCGTCACGAAGACTATACCCAGAACCAGGACGATTATGTCCGCTACCTTGTAGAAAAGGGTCTCCGGGAGCGATATCCGGAGATTACCCCAGAAATCCGCGATCGAGCCGAATACGAACTTGGAATCATCTTCAAGATGGGCTTTTCCGGATACTTTCTCATTGTTTGGGAATTTATCAACTGGGCAAAATCTACCTACGACAACGTAAACCACAGACCAAAAGAATACATGCCGATTGGACCTGGACGAGGTTCCGGAGCCGGTTCTATTGTTGCATATACAATGACAATTACGGATATTGATCCGTTCCGATATAATCTTCTTTTTGAACGATTTCTGAATCCTGAACGCGTTAGTATGCCTGACTTTGACGTTGATATGGACTTCGACTTTAGACAGGACATCATCCAGCACACCCGAGATCTTTACGGAGACCCTCAAGTTGGACATATCGTTACATTTGGTACCTTAAAGCCAAAGCAGTGTCTCGCGGATGTTGGTCGCGTTTTAGGTATTCCTTTAAGCGAAGTAAACATGCTCAAGGAATGTATTCCGGACAGCCCAAAGGCAAAGCTTAAGGACGCATTCAGCGAGCCAACAGAAAAATTCCCGGACGGTGGAAAACTTATTCCTTATAAAGACGACCCGCGCTACGAAAAGCTCTTTAAGCTTGCAAAAAAACTTGAAAATGTAAACCGAAATACAGGTCTTCACGCTTCGGGAATGGTAATTTCTCTTACCCCTCTCCCTGACTGGGCTCCGATTTTTAAAGATTCCAAAACAGGAGAAGTAGGCGTTCAGTACACCATGGATATCATCGAGCCTTGTGGTCTTGTAAAGTTTGACTACCTTGGGCTCAAGACTCTTTCTCTTATCCGGTATGCAGAAGACATTATCAATCGTCATAAAAAGCCGGAAGATCCAGTCTTTTTGACTTCTAAAGTAAGCGAAACAGACGCAGAAACCTTTGAAATGTTTGGAAACGGAGACTCTGTTGCGGTATTCCAGTTTGAATCGCCGGGTATGCAGAAAATTCTCCGTCAGGTAAAACCAAAATGCATTGAAGAACTTGTTGCGTTAAACGCCCTTTACCGACCGGGACCAATGGATTATATTCCTCAGTATATCGACGGAAAATGGAAGCCGGAAACTATCCACTACCCTGACCCTTGTCTAGAAGGTCTCTTAAAAGAAACCTACGGCGTTATGGTTTATCAGGAACAGGTAATGCAGGTTTCTCAAAAAATTGCAGGATTCTCTCTCGGTGGTGCCGACATGCTTCGTCGTGCCATGGGTAAAAAGAAACCTGAAGTTCTTATGGGCAAAAAGAAGGAATTTATCGAAGGTGCCATCAAAATGGGCTTTACAGAACAGCATGCCGCTGACATCTTTGAAATCATGATTCCATTCGCCGGTTACGGTTTTAACAAATCCCATGCCGCAGCCTACACAGTTTTGGCATACCGCACAGGATGGCTTAAATGTCACCGCCCGGCAGAATTTATGGCTGCCAACCTTACCAACGAACTTACTTCTACTGATGGAGTTCCTTTCTACCTTGCAGAATGTAAGCGCATGGGAATTTCTGTAGTTCCGCCGGATGTAAACAAATCCTATGTAGTATTTGATGTAATTGACAACGAAATTATTTTCGCTTTCTGTGGTCTCAAAGGAATGGGAAAAGAAGCTGCCAAAGCCATCGTAAATGAACGAGAAGCAAACGGCCAGTTCACTTCCTTTATGAACTTTTTGGAGCGTGTAATTCCTCTCCAGACTGTTACAAAAGACGAAAAAACAGGCAAAGAACTCAAAAAGACCCTTGTAAACTCAAAAGCCATCGAAGTTCTCATTAAAACCGGTGCTTTTGACAAGCTGGGACAAACACGTTCTACTCTCGTTGCAAATATGGATGGTGCAATCAAGTATGTTCAGGATAAAATCTCGGGCTGCAACAATGGTCAGGGAGATCTCTTTGGAGACACAGATGAAAAAGTTTATGCTGACTTTATCTTTGAAGAAGTCCCAGAATACCCGCAGATGGAAAAACTCAATCTCGAGCGGGAAATCATCGGCTGCTATGTAAGCGGTCACCCTCTGGATGAATACGAACGTGTTATCCGCACCTGCACAAACCTCACTTCTAAAAATATTGATGAAGCGGCAAAACAGTCTCTTGCAGAAAAAGCCGCCCAGGACGCAGGCGGAGGCCCAGCATGGCAACGACGGGACACTGGCAAGGTTTACACCGTTCTCGGACTTTTACACAATATCCACGCAATCCGCACAAAAGCTGGAAAAGACATGGCTTTTGCAAAACTTCAGGATTACGACGGCGAAATTGATGTAACATTCTTTCCTAAAACCTGGGAAGCCCTCCGTCCACAAATTAAAGATGGAGAAATCTATGCATTCAAAGGTAAGGTTGACGGCAGCCGCGAACAGCCTTCTTTCCTGGTAGACTCAATAGAAAATCCTGAAAACCTCAAGGAAAAGATGTTCTCGGAACTTCACATCGATCTTGAAGGCACATTTAATTCCGAAGCAGAAATTATGCAAATTCGTGATTATTTATTTGCCAAAAGCGGTAATTGTTCAGTATATTTTCATATAGATACTATTAATGGTCCTTATATCGTAAAGGCTAACAACCAGATTTCCTGTCCTCATAATGAACAAACCATTAAAGAGCTTCAGGACCTGCCTTATGTAAAAAAAGTTTGGGCATCATAAAATAGTAAAGGAAATGCCATGATTTTGCAGAGATTATTTCAGATTGCGGCAAGTGCCTGCAGTTTGTACAGTACACTTTGTTTTATAAGAATTATTTTGTCCTGGATACCGGGAGTACTTGCCACAAGACCTGGACAGCTCTTGTGCAGTATTGTCGACCCTTACATGAATCTATTTAGAAAGCTGCCTTTGACAATCGGAATGATTGATTTCAGTCCGATTGTTTCTATGGGACTTTTGTCATTGGTCTCTTCAATTCTTAACAATATTGCCTCAACTGGTATTTTGAATGTAAAAAACATCCTTATGGGACTGGATCAGTTTTTATGGTCAATCTGTTTCACCATCGGAATGATTTTCCTGGTGCTTATTGCAGTACGCCTCATTGTTCTTGCCATTCACAAAGGAACAACTCCTTATAATTCCGGCTGGGCAAGAATCGACTATTACATTCAGGACAGAATTTTTAAAATTTCTCATGTTTATACGAGAGGAAAGCCTTGCAGCTACAAAACAGCCCTGCTTCTCTCTCTCCTTTCAACAATATTTTTTCTAATTATCACTTTTGCAATTTATACCGGGCTTGCAATTTTATTCTCATTCATTCCTTTTTAAAATATGAAACTAGAAGAAATCAAATCTCCTGTATCGGCACTTTCGGGTGTCGGTCCCTCAACAAGCAAAGCTTTTTCAAAACTGAATATCTTTACGGTAGGAGATTTACTTTCTTTTTATCCCCGGGACTACGAAGACAGAAGAAAAAGAATAAGCATAAGCCAGTTTGAACTCGGCAAAGTCCATACCGTAGCAGAGATTTGCGGCCAGGAATGGTTTGGCTACGGAAAAATGAAAACCCTAAAACTGATTATCAACGATGGGACTGCCTCTGCAAGTCTTATCTGCTTTAACAGGGGCTTTTTACAGCACTCCCTTAATGTGGGAACCATCATCGCCGTGACCGGAGATTTTGTCGTTAAATACGGACAGATTCAATCCACCGCTTTTGACATCACAAAACTTGCAGATTCAGGCTCTCTTTCCGATTTTGAAAATGCTCCTCTACCTGATTCAGGGATAATTCCAATTTATCACTTGACAGAGGGCTTAACACAAAAAACTGTAAGAAAAACCGTACAGCTTGCCCTCTCACAGTACGCCAGAGGAATTGATTCTACCTTACCAGAGGAACTTATCAAGTCCCGCTCATTGCTTACAAAAAAAGAAGCCGTAAATCTTATTCACCAGCCTGCTTCTCTAAGCGATGTACAGTTTGCAAGAAGAACCCTTGCCTACGAAGAATTATTCAATTTTCAATGTACAATTGCCCGGAGAGCATACAAACACAAAGGTAGTATTCCTGCAGCAGATTTAGAAACCGCAGAGATCCAGAGCCAGGAATCTTTCAACGCCCAGAACGATTATGTAACTCAGACACAGATGGAGGAGTTTAAGCAGAACCTTTCTCCACTTCAAAAAGAATTATACAGCCGCCTCACCTTTAGCTTAACTCCAGATCAGATTAAAGTAATCACCCAGATGAACAAGGATATCGACAAGGGCTACCTTGAACGTAACGACATCCGAAACGGAAATCACCTGAACTCAACTCCTTTTACAATGCAGAGACTTTTACAGGGAGACGTAGGAAGCGGTAAAACCCTGGTAGCATTTTTTGCAGCCCTCAGAGTAATTGAATGGAAGGGTCAGGTAGCCTTTATGGCTCCGACAGAAATTCTTGCCCGTCAGCATGCAGAAAATGCCGCAAAACTTCTGGAGCCCCTGGGAATCAAAGTGGCCTTTTTAACCGGGAACGTAAAATATTCAGGGAGAACCCAGCTTTTAAAACTCTTGAAAGATGGAACCATCGATATCGTAATCGGAACCCACGCCCTTTTCAGCCAGTCGGTAATCTACAATGACCTTCAGCTGGCTATAATCGATGAACAGCACCGTTTTGGTGTCGTTCAGCGAGAATCTATCATCGCAAAGGGCAGAAAAATCGAAACTGAAATCAACAAAACCTTTGAACCGCATCTTCTAATGATGAGCGCAACTCCAATTCCTCAGACTCTTGCCCTCACCGTCTTTGGCGACCTGGATGTAAGCGTAATTAAAACAATGCCTCAAGGACGCAAACCGATTACCACCTACCTTGTTAAAGAAGGAAATGAAATAAACGCTTACAATGCCGTAAAAAAAGAATTAGTTAAAGGTCGTCAGGCATATTTTGTTTATCCCGCAATTGATGGCGATAATGTAAACTCTGAATTAAAAAACGCAGAAGAATCTTATCAAACCTTAAAAAAATTCTTTACTGGCTACAACACAGAATTGATTCATTCTAAAATCCCAGAAGAAGAACAGATCCGCATCCTAAAAGATTTTAGAGACGGAAAGATTCAGATTCTTGCCGCAACAACCGTCATCGAAGTAGGTGTCGATGTTCCAAACGCAACTTGTATTGTAATCGAACAGGCAGACCGCTTTGGTATGGCTCAGTTACACCAGCTGCGAGGACGAGTTGGTCGCGGCAGCGAACAATCCTTCTGTTTTCTTGTATACAGTCAGAAAATTACCGAAACAGGCATCGAAAGAATGAAGGTCCTTCGCCAGAGTACAGACGGTTTTGAAATTGCTAATCAGGATTTAAAACTAAGAGGTCCCGGCGAAATAACCGGAACCTTACAGGCAGGAGATTTGAATCTCGGTATAGCAGACATACAGCGTGACAGGGATTTATTAATCCAGGCACGCTACGATGCATTTACCTATGTCAAAAATGAATTAAATGCACAGTTTCTAAAGAATCACTAAGCGATAAATGCTTCAAGACGGCGCATTCTTGTTGGGTGCTGCATTCTTACGATTGCATGTTTTTCAATCTGACGAACACGTTCTTTTGTAAGATTACAGATATCACCTGCTTCTTTTAAGCTCATCTGTTTGTAACCATTCAAACCATAGCGCAATCTGAGAACTTTTGCTTCATTTGGTTTAAGAGTATCAAGAACAGTGTCAATTTCGTCCTTCATTGCATTTTCAATTGCATTATCTTCAGGTTTTGGAGAAGTTGTATCTTCAAGGAATTCTCCAACTGTAGAGATGCCGTCTCCAGCCTTTGTTTCTGCATCGAGGCTAACCATTTCTTTAGAAAGATTAACCATTTCTCTAACATGAGAAGAATCCATATTAAGCATTTCAGCGATTTCGACGATTTCCTGTTCTTCTGTTTTGTTACCAGCAACAGCGCGTCGAGCCTGGTCTATCTGAACAATTTCATTTGCTTTATTAGAAGGAAGTCTGATTGCACGACTCTTTTCACAAATTGCCTTGAGAATTGACTGTCTAATCCACCAAACTGCATAAGAAATAAACTTGTATCCTTTTGTTGGATCAAACTTATCTACAGCTGTCAAAAGCCCGATATTTCCTTCGCTGATTAAATCTTCAAATTCAAGACCGCTTTTGAGATATTTTTTTGCAACTGTGATTACAAATCTGAGGTTGGCATTTACAACAGCGTTGCGGGCAGCTTTATCACCAGCTTTTGCTTTAAGTGCAAGTTTTGTTTCCTGTTCTGCTGTGAGCAAAGGAATCTTGTTAATTTCTTTAAGATAAGTTGCAATCAAGTTTTCTTCTTTAGACATGTGACAGACCTCCAAAAAATCTCTCATACAATATAATGCAATTTGCGTGCCAATTTAGTTTTAATAACGAATTTTCTCATAAATTTGATCAAATTGAATAAAAATGGGCCAAATATACTAATATTTGTGTCAAAAGGCAAGAAAAAAATGAAATTTAATGAGTAAATTTTACACACCAACTGCAAGATAGTTAAATTTGGGTAAATTTAACCCACATTTTTTTTTATTTTTTTTGTTGACGATTGCATTCCTTTTTTCATATATTTAAATAAATGATTTAGATTTTAGTTTTATAAGGAGTACATAAAATGACTTTAAAACCATTAGCAGACAGAGTTCTTGTAAAAAACGATGCAGCAGAAACAAAAACTGCAAGTGGGCTCTTCATTCCGGAAGCAGCTCAGGAAAAAACACAGACTGCAACAGTTGTATCTGTAGGTCCTGGAACTGACGATGTAAAAATCACTGTAAAACCTGGTGATAGAATTATGTACGATCGTTACGCTGGAACACAGGTAAAACTAGACGGTGTAGATCATCTTATTCTTAAGATGGCTGATATCATCGCTGTAATTGAATAGAGTGTTTAATGCGGTGGTTTCGAGAACATCAACCACCGCCGCGCACGACTTAAGTGTATCTCAACCGCCGGTTATTTATTTTAAAGTAGAAAGTTTAGTTAATAAAAGTTTTGCATCAAGATTATGCACGTCCAGTGTCACAGAATACTCAAGAGAACGACGGGCATTCTTAAAATCATTCAAAGAATAATAAATCAATCCAATTCGGTACAAAACAAGAGATTTAATCTCCAGATTTTCGCAGCGACCACTCACCTTGGCATATAAATCCAGAGCATCTTTTCTGCGGCCAAGAGAATTATAAATCATGGCAAGGTTTATCACAGAAGAATCCGATGCATATGGACTGATGATCTTTTTTTGTTCCTGTCCGCCATACTCATAAGTACAATATTCGTAGAGCATGAGAGCATCTTCTGATTTTTTGTTGAGGGCAGAATAATAAGCTGCATATTCAATTTCTTCCGGTGCAAAACCGTGGATATTTTTGATAAGATTCTGCCAGAAAAACTCATCCATTAGGATATTATATTTTGAAGAAATATGATTTGCATAAAGTTCCCAAGCCTGCTCAAGCATTTTATTACTCAAAAGATAATTTTCCGCATAATCCAATAAGAGAACAGGATATACATGAGGAGAAACAGCATTCTTCTCCAGAACTCGCCACAAATCTGCCGTTCTCTGAGTGTCGTTCATAGATTTATCAGTCTTATAATTCAAATCAAGCCTTACAATATACAAAAGGGGATCATGATTGCGTTCAAGACTTGAGTTAATACGGTACAAGGCATCGCTGATTGGAATAATTGCCCTTGAGTCATACTTTTCCATTTCAAGAGTTGCAAGTCCATAGTCCCTCAAAGCAAGCTGCTCAAAATCTTCAGGGCGCTTTTTATTTGATTCCCAGGCAAAAGAAGCATATCCCACAAGAGCCGGAACATAATCAGGCCACTGATTGACACTAAAGGAAAGAAGATCAGCGCCCTTCTGGTCTTCCTGATTGCAAACCGCGTACTTGGCACTGTTTACAAAAAGCACCGGATAAAGGGAATCAGAAGTTTCATCTTTTGGAATAATCCATTTCCCAGTTGAATCGGTAATGGACTTTAAGAAATCTTTGCGCACAAGCTCTGCATTATCATCATCATTTAACGAAGTATATGCATCGGCCTCGAGGCTGTAAATCTCAGAAAGGGATGCCCTGCTCTTCATTAAATCTGTGGATGTTGAATACATATCACATGCAGCAGAGGAATAGCTTACACAATCCCCATAACGGCAGGCATCATACATAACAAGGGCCCAGAAAAAAGCATCATCTGAACCAAAAACTTCGCTTGGATTTATAGAGGCCGCTGTCTCATAAGCTCCGCCAGAAAGTCTCAACAAAGCACAGTTTCGGAGCCATGCATTATTCTTTGTTCCGGTGTAGGCATCATAATAAACCGGGAAATATTCTGCACTCTTAAAAATTGCAGCCAGTTCAGAAGCGGCAGATTTTTCAATCGTATCTCTCATTACTACTTCTGAATAAATAGAGCCGTATTTTGTTCCCTGGAGTTTTTTACTGAAAGAAACTGCTTCTTTATTGCGGTTATTTCTTGTAAGAAAGTTTGTATAAACAGCAAGAAGTTCAAGATTTTCAGGATTCTTTTTTATTCCTTTTAAGAGAACCTTCTCGGCTTTTTCTTTTTGATTTATTTTATTGTATCGCTTAAAAATACCAATCTTTGCCCAGGAACTAAAGGCATCTTTTTCTACAGTATCCAGAAGCTTTTCTGCCTCGCGGTATTGTGATTGATTGATTAAAGCATCGATTTGATCAAGATTGCTTGTAAATGAACGGCGTTCTGCCTGATTTTTACATGAAAAAAAAACCGGCAGAAACACCAGCACGACAATAGCGATGCATACAGTTTTTCTGCACGGTTTATTCATATTATGATTCCTTTGAAATATCTTTTGCAACAGTGTCTAAGAGAGCATTTGTAAATTTATGAGCATCATCGGCACCATATTCTTTTACGATTTCTACGGCTTCATCAATAACGATTGACGGATGAACATCCTTTTGATAAAGCAATGAATAAATACTCATTCTGAGTACTGCAAGGGCAACCTTATTGATGCGTTCAATACTCCATTTTGCACTCAAATGAGCTTTGATTATTTCATCAATTTCATCGAGATGTTCCATTGTACCCTTTACCAAAAGGCGGGCAAATGTAAACACTTCATTTTTCTTTTCTGGAGTCAAACCATCAAAAAGTTCAATCTGTTTTTCAATTAAACTGTACTGAACTTCGTCGCCTTCTTCCTGAACTTCTTCATCAGCATGTTCTGAGCTGTCGCGTACAAGCCATTCAAAAGAAAGCAAATCATCAATTTCTACACCACCTACATCCCAGGAATACAAAGCCTGGAATGCAAGAATACGACCAATTCTTCGTGACATCTATAATCCCTTTATTACCAGTTAAGAAGCTTATCTAATTCAGCTCCAGTCTTTTTTCTTTCAACATTAGCTGGTGTATCAAGGGAATCTGCAACTTCCTGTACTTTTGTAGAAAGATATTCCATCTGTTTCTGCTGACCCAATGACTGTTTGATGTAATCATAAACAGTATTTGTTGTTTCTGGCTGAACAACATCGCTCAAAGAAAGCATTTTTGCTTCGTATTTCTTGAGAATTGTAAAGAACTGGAAGTTTGTATCCTGTTCAACAATGTTAGAAATATAGCCCTTATCGTTTGAGAAAAGGCCGAGCAAATCATTATAAGAAATACCAAGCTGCTGAGCACTCTGTGCACTTTTGTTTACAAGAACTTCACCTGCCTGAAAACCAGAATTTTCTTTTTTAGAATCAACTGTAAGCTGGTTTGTTGTCACTTTTTTGTCCTTAAGCTGCTTGTAGAGACCGTCAGCCTTAACGCGAGCAGCTTCTGCATTGTTTCCCTTTGGAACGATTACAAGGAACATCTTGAACATATCTGACCAAACAAAAGTTGTCTTGTTCAATTCATAGAAAGCGCGAATTTCATCATCAGAAGGAGAAACCTGCTGCAATTCGTTCTTATATTTACCAACAATATACTGCTGAGCGATAGTCTGATTCTTGAGGAATACCTTGTATTCTTCAACAGACATACCAATCTGCTGTTTCATAAATTCATCAAGTGAAAGATTTGTCTGCTGTTTTACAAGCTGTTCAAGTTCGCTCTGTGTAAGAAGGCGACCAACAAGCTGCTGACAAACCTGCTGAAGGAACATCTGGTCTACCTGGCTGTCAGGAATTGTAAGACCAGATTTTGCAGCTGCCTGTAAAATCAATTTTTCCTGAATCAATGAATCAAGAACCTTTTTACGATTTTCTGTAGAAAGGGAAGCACCCTGCTGTTTTTCGTAAAGGCTTACTCTTGATTTTAACTGTTTAACTGTAATCGACTCAGTTTTATTATATTTGACACTTGCAAGAACCTGCAAATCTGACTGAGCAAATACTGCACCAGCCATTAATAAAGCTAAGATTGCAACGAAAATACGCTTCATATTTTTTAACCTATCCTTTTTATATGGCATTTAATACTAATACCCGTTTTTATACAAAACCAGGTACCAGTATAAAAGTTACAACAATTTGTTAATTTTTTAGTTATTTTCCAATGGTAAACCACCACTGATTGTAGCACGAATACGGCGTACACCAGCAGAAGAAGACTGTTCTTTTTCAATCTTAAAGTCACCAATCTGCAAAGTATGCTGAACATGAGGTCCACCACAAACTTCTTTGCTGAACCAGTCTGTTTTTGCATCACGACCGATTGTGTAAACCTTAACCTGTTCACCGTATTTATTAGCGAAAAGTGCACGGGCACCTTCTGCCTTTGCCTGATCAAGAGTCATTACTTCCATTGTTACAGGAAGATCTTCTTTAATCTTCTGGTTAACGATATCCTGAACCTGCTGAATTTCTTCTTTTGTCATTGGGCGTTCAAATGTAAAGTCAAAACGCATTCGTTCATTGTTAATATTTGAACCCTTCTGAGCAACCTGATCACCCAAAACATTTACAAGTGCCTGCTGCAACAAGTGTGTTGCTGTATGATACTTGGTTGTAACATCAGACTGTTCTGCAAGGCCACCCTTTGCTGCTCCTGCTTCTGCAGTTTTACTAGCTTCCTGGTGTTTGCGTTCTGCTTCTTTAAAGCCTTCTACATCAACAGTGAATCCGTTTTCTGCACCGAGTTCCTGTGTAAGTTCAAGAGGATATCCGTATGTTTCATAAAGATTGTAAGCAACCTTACCAGAAATAATCTTTTTAGGATTTTTCATGAGATTTGGAAGAAGCTTCTGGAATTCTGCTTCACCCTTCTTGAGTGTCTGGCGGAATTTTGCTTCTTCTGCAGTAAGTTCCTTGCAAACCTTGTCTTTATTCTGTTCAAGTTCTGAATAAGCATTCTTGAAGTTTTCAATTACTACAACAGCGATATCTGCAAGGAAATCCTTTTCGATACCGAGTTTCATTCCGTGACGAACAGCACGACGAATAAGACGGCGCAAAACGTATCCGGCACCTACGCGGTCAGGAGTAACGCCTCTCTGGTCACCAAGGATAAATACCGAAGCACGGCTATGATCAGCAATAATACGAACGCTCTTGTCTTTTTCTTCATCTGAACCGTATTTGTAGCCAGCAAGTTCTTCAATTTTTGCAATGATTGGCTGGAAAACTTCTGTGAGGTATACGCTTGTCTTGCCCTGGAGGATACAGTTTGCTCTTTCGAGCCCCATACCTGTATCTACATTCTTTTTTGGAAGTGGAACAAGAGTCTTTTCGTCTACACGATTGTACTGCATGAATACGTTATTCCAAATTTCCATCCAGTTCTGAGGTTCTGTGCCCTTGTTTGAACCAACTGCTGGCAAGCCTTCGCCAACCCAATAGAAGATTTCTGTATCTGGACCACAAGGACCTGTTGGACCTGCTGCCCACCAGTTGTCGCTGGCAGGAAGATAAGCGATTTTGTCTTCTGGCATACCGTTTTCTTTCCAGTAAGAAGCAGCTTCTTCATCGCGAGGAGCGTTTTCATCACCGGCAAAGACAGTTACAGAGATTTTTCTAGGATCAAGACCGAGCCAGTCCTTGCTTGTCAAAAATTCATAAGAATAAGCAATCGATTCTTTCTTAAAATAATCACCTAAAGACCAGTTTCCAAGCATTTCAAAACATGTAAGGTGACTTGGATCTCCTACTTCATCGATATCACCAGTACGGATACATTTCTGATAGTCTGTAAGGCGGGTTCCACTAGGGTGTTTTTCACCTAAAAGATATGGAACAAGCGGATGCATTCCGGCTGTTGTGAAAAGAACTGATGGGTCATTTTCTGGAATCAAAGACTGTCCAGAAATTTCTGCGTGATTTTTACTCTTAAAGAACTCAATGTATTTTGAGCGTAATTCGTTTGCTGTCATAGTATTTTATCCTATTAATTTGATTTTCAAATGTCAAGGGAAGAACTAGTTAACCTTTTTTAAGGTCAGCATTTTTCCTTCCGCGGCGAAACATGTTGTTGGAGAAAGGCTCACAGGTGAAAGAATCAAAACATCTTTGTTTTCTACTATTTTAACAGAAGGCTTTTTTCCTCTGCGAGCAGGAGAAACTGTTTCTTCTTTTGTTTCATATTTTACGGCATAGGCTGCCTGCAAAAGAGTCTTGTCCGAACCACGGAACTGAATTACAGGATAGGAACCAACAGTGTCCATGACAAAAAGTCCTGTTTCTTCTGATTCTGGAGTTGTAATCTTGAAGGAATTATTATCAAAACTGAACTTGCGGCCGTCTTCATCCTGCCAGACTTTTACATTCTGAAGGGTCTTAAGATATTCTTCATGAGGAAGAACAATCTTGTTTTCACCAAAGGTGCTCTGAAAAGACATTTTTTTGTAGGTGCCGTTCCAGTGGTTAGATTCCTTGATGACCATACCTACATCATCGTGAACATTTACATAAACTTCGTTTACGCCTGTAAGCATGATGTCAAAACGGCGTTTCATACTGCTGATGATGGAATTAACTGCTGTAAGGTAGATACCGCTTCGGCGGAGAGAAGAATCTTCCCAGGAATAAACCCCTTCTGTATCTTCAGAAAGAAAAATTACTTCTTTTGAATCGTAATTAAAATAGATATAACTTGGAGAAGTACCTGTGTTTGTTGTCTTGTACCAGAGACCGTTCAAAAACTTTGCAAAAGTAACAACATTTCCGTTGAGAATACGGCTCAATTCCTTTGCCGCCATACGGCTTCCGGTGATACGAAGCTGTCTTGTCTGAACAAACTTTCCGGCATCTTCATCCCATTTGTATTCGGTCTGAATCTGACTTACACTTGAAGTAGCCTGATTCTGTTCTTCATTTTTGTCGGAACTATAAACCCATACAGGGAAACTCGCTCCCTTTGCCTGACTCAATTCATATGCTTCTGAGCGTTCGTTCTGAAGAATAAAAATTGTACCGTCTGAAGAAAAATCACCAATAGTGATAACATCTGCTGAATTACGGCGGCGGCGGCAGTGGAAAATCTTTAAGACAGAATCACCGTTGTTTTTTACTCCCTGATAAACAAGAGACATACGGTGATCACCGGTCATATCGATTCCAGAATATGAAAAAGTTCTGATTTTTGTAATTTCGGTAGTAATCTCGGCTACGCGGTCGTAGGAATTTGTTTCAGAGTTATATAAACCAACAATCAAAAAGAGAAATGGAGAATTTGCTTTTCGGATTGTAATAATCTGGTCATCAAGAGTATCACCGTCAAAATCGATTGTGAGAGTACTCATGAGAGTTTCTGTTGGCAAAAGTGGAATAAAGGATGTCATCCCCTCTTCTTCTGAAAGAGAATCCTTGTCAGGGGTATCTTCTTTCTGGTTATTTGCAGAAGTTGGAGTTACTGTTTTAGATGGAATATTTCCATATTCATTATTAAAGAAAACAAAGCGAATCACAAACATTGAAACAATAATGAATGCAGAAAGAGACGCTGTTATAATAATGAGCCTTTTCAGTTTTTTTGCCATAGAGCAGATTATATCAAAAAGCAAAGATAAAAGAAATAGCAGGACTTGAATCTATGCCCGAAGGACTAAGACTCAATACCGAGATATTTTCTAATTTCTTCTATATATTTGTTTCCAATTGAACTGAGGATGAAATTCTTTTTGGTGATATATCCGATTTCCATGATGCGGTTGATTTTTTCGTCTTCATCTTTGAAAGGAACTGCAATGTAATCAGAACCGTTTAATTCTTCACAGATGATACCAGAACATAGGGTGTAGCCGTTTAAGCCGATCATTAAGTTTAGCATAGTAGCACGGTCATTGGCCTTGATGGTGCGGTTGTATTCCTCTGTACTTAAGATTTCTTCTGCAAGGTAGAAGCTTGCGCCGTCGCCCTGTTCAAAGCTTAAACACGGGTAGTCTTTGAGGTCGGAAAAAGTAATTTCTTTTTTTGCGGCAAGGGGATTTCCTTTCCATATATAAACATAAGCTTTACAGTCAATGATATGATGAAATTCCAGGTCCTTTGCTTTTAATAGGCTTGCAATCGGTTTACGGTTAAAGTCACTAAGATAAAGAATTCCAACTTCGCTTTTTAGGGAAGCAACATCGTCGATGACTTCCTGGGTTTTGGTTTCACGGATGGCAAATTCGTATTCTTCTGTATTAAAATCCTTTACCATTTCCACAAAACTTTTTACGGCAAAAGAATAATGCTGGGTTGAAACGCCGAACTTTTTCTTGATGTTGCCACCTTCGCCGTATTTTTCGATAAGGTTCTGGTAATTGTGATAGAGCTGTCGGGCAGCAGAAATAAATTCTGTTCCGTCATTTGTAAGGGTAACGCCTCGGCCGGTTCGGTTGAATATTAAAATACCAAGTTCGTCTTCAAGGTCGTGGATTGTACTTGTAAGAGAAGGCTGGGAAACATAAAGCTTATCTGCGGCTTTATTAAAGGAACCTGTTTCTGCAATTCCGATTACGTATTTTATCTGCTGTAGTGTCATATTATTCTCCGGATTCTTTTATAAATTCTGCTATTTCGCGAATCATAAGGATTCTGCGACCCAAAAGTCCGTGCTGAACCGGGTATTCTATCAATTTTTGAATTGCTGCTGTTTTGTTTGCTTCAAGCTTTTTCCAAAGCGGCAGAATCATTTCCTCATTATTACTTACTGTATCATATTTTGCAGCAAAAATCAGGATGTTCTTGTCTTTTACCCCATCAAAAGCATTTGGAAAAGCAAGGTTTTCTTTATTCTGAACAATATCTTCGTAAATAGAATCTATTCCATCAGATTTTAAAATCTTTCCCTCGTTCAAAAGGGCTTTTATATAGGCTTCTTTTCCGAGTTTTAGGTAAACCGTCGGATCGTATGGAGCAAGCATTATTAAACCCCGGATAAAAGCCAACTGTTTTCCTGCGTTAAGTGCGGAATTGCCTCCCATGCTGTGTCCTAAGAGAAAAATCTGTTCAGGATGCACATTAAATTTTTCAAGAAAATCAGGGGAATGTGCATACTGGGCAAGATTTACAGCGTCCTCAACACAATGGGTAATCAGATATTTGCCCTGACTTCCCCAGGCTCCCCGGTGATGAGGAACGATTACCACACAACCGATACGGCAGAGGGCGTGGGAGATGTCATCGTTTCTTGCAGAACCTGGAAAACCGTGAAGCATGATTACACATGGATGTTTTTTCTGTCCCATATTGTGAGGCCACATGATTTCGCCGTAGATGTGACTTCCGTTTGAAACAAAATCAAGGCTTGCATAATCCGGGAGAGCGTTTTCATTTAATTCGGTAGGGTCTTCGAATAGGTACTCCAAGTTAACGTATGACATAGGCAACTCCAGTTATTCGTACAGTTTCTTAGAGAAGTAGCGGTCGCCGCGGTCTGGGAATACAACTACGATGTTGATTTCTTTTCCGTTGCTGCGGGCTTTTTCTATTTCTCCGTTCTTTTCGAGTTCAAAGGCCAGCTTTTTGCTTGCGGCAAAGGCAGCACCGCTTGAGCTTCCGGCAAAGATTCCTTCGCGGCGGGCAAGTTCCCGGGAAGAAACAAAGGCTTCGGCATCAGTAACCTTTACAACTTTATCAACCAGCTTCATATTCATTGTGTCAGGAATAAAATCGTTACCAATTCCTTCTATATTATAGTCACCGTGTTCACCACCGCCCATGGTTGAACCGATTGGATCTGCAAGAACTCCCTGGATTTCTGGATCCTGTTCTTTGAGATAGCGGGAAATGCCGGAATAAGTTCCGCCGCTTCCGGCTCCGCCTACAAAGTAATCGATGTTTCCGTCAAGGGCAGAATAGATTTCTGGTCCTGTTGTTTTGTAGTGGGCAAGAGGGTTTGCTGGATTTTTGAACTGTTCAAGAGAAATTGCACCTTCGATTGAGTTGCGGATTTCTTCTGCTTTTTTTGCAGCTCCAAGCATTCCTTCTTCCCGGGGAGTATTTACGATTTCTGCTCCAAGAGCCTTCATCAAAGTCTGTTTTTCCTGGCTGAACTTGGTTGGAACTACGAAAATTACTTTGTAGCCTTTTTTGAGGGCAGCAAATGCAATTCCAAGTCCTGTGTTTCCGGCGGTTCCTTCAACGATTGTTCCGCCTTCTTTTAGAACTCCGCGCTTTTCGGCATCTTCAATCATTTCTCGGCCGATTCTGTCTTTTACGCTTCCTGCCGGGTTCCAGAGTTCAAGTTTTGCAAAAAGGTTGATTCCCTGAGGAAGTCCCATATTATTAAGTTTTACAAGTGGTGTATTTCCGATTAAATCCTGCATCGAATTATAGTATTTCATAGTTATTTTCCTGCCTTTTCAATAGCTTGTGTTAAATCTGCAATAAGGTCATCTGCGCTTTCAATTCCTACTGAAAGGCGGATAAGACCGTCTGTAATTCCTACTTTTTCGCGGATTTCCCGTGGAATACTTGCATGAGTCATGCTGGCAGGATGGCAGGCAAGGCTTTCTACGCCCCCAAGGCTTTCTGCAAGGGCGATAAGTCCAAGAGAACTGAAGAACTTTTTGTAGTCATAATTTTCTTTAAGTTCAAAGCTGATCATTGCACCGCCGTTTTTAGCCTGCTTTTTGTTGATTTCGTATCCC
This sequence comes from Treponema sp., assembly GCA_017386165.1. Lineage (GTDB taxonomy): Bacteria > Spirochaetota > Spirochaetia > Treponematales > Treponemataceae > Treponema_D. The sequence continues at coordinate 29 of JAFNQK010000074.1, read as the reverse complement.
TGAGCTGTTTCAAGTCCCGGATAGTAAAC
>JAFNQK010000073.1 GCA_017386165.1 Treponema sp. | reverse complement strand
TCATAACATTAAGTATAATTAGTTAGAACAATTTAGTAAATAATGTTATGTTTAGTGACTTATCTAGACAGTAAACTGCGCCATCTGACCATTAATCTCATTGATAGAATCTGCAAGCTTATTTGAAACATTTGAAAGCTCTTCTGTTGTTTCATTAATGTGAGTTAAGATTTTTTAACTCGTTTTTTGTGCATGTTGAAAATATTAAAGTTAATTGTCTTTTCCATTTCCATTCCAGGAGCAAGTTCAATATCCCAGCATAGAGTGTTTGCAAAGGTCATACAGGCAGGAACAAGTTCTCCGGTCATATACTCAGGACGATTGAAAATTATAGGAACAAAGGACAGATTGCAGGCTTCATTTGGTTCAAACATAAAGGAAATATTGTTGTCTGTATCGGTAACCCAGAACCCTTCTACATTACAGAGTTGTCCACTGGATGTAAGTTCTTTACTGCTTGTGTTTGTGTTGATTTCTTTTTTTTCATCGTCAGAAAGAATTTCCAGCTTATAGGCATTAAAATCTTTTGCATTAAAGTTTGTCTGTGCAAAAGATGATTCAACTGCAAATTTTGCCTTTAAGATACTGTTACTTTCATTCTTTAAAATATACTGAATCATCATTCCGCTTGAATTTAAGACATAGTTCTTGCGGAGAGAAATCTGCTGTTTATTCTGGTACATAGCCCGTGAAAAAAGCTGTATTTCCCGGTGATTATCATTAAATTTTATTTCCTGATAAAGTGCCTTGCTAAAGATTCCGTTTCCGGCCGGTTTATTATCCAGGTAGGAATCAAATTCTGCATCATTAAAAATATGATCTATGAACAAACCTCTTTCGTAGTCATCGTTGTAGCCTTCAAATTCCTGGACTCGGCTCAAGTTATCTGCAAAGTTTCCTGAATTCTGAAGAACATCCAGCTCACGGATTGCGCCGCCCTGTAATGAAATTACTGCAAAATAATTCTGCATGCGGCTTATATATTCATTAATTCCGTCGCTGTTATAGTCAAAGCTTGAAACCGATTCTTTGAACTGTCCGCACTGTCTTAAAATTCGTTCTGCTTCTGTAAGGCTCTTATATGCCTGCTGGCGGTATGTTGAACTTACAAAGGAACCCTTTGAAGTACAGATAAATCCGTCTCCGTTTTGAGCTTCCCAAAGCTTCTGGCGGGCATCATTTTTTCTCTGACGGTCACCGTGGCTCTGATTAACTAAAAGGCTCACATAAAGCATTCGGTCGTATAAAGCACGGCTTTGAGGATAAATCTGGAAAAAGTCGTAAATTGTTACAGGATAACGCTTGTCCAGTTTTACGCTTTCATAAGGTTTTGTTCCCCACTGGGCAACTTCGCTGCTCATTCCGCTGGAAATAAACGCAGGAATTCGGCTTTCACAGTTTTTTAAGAATTGAGCCGGAGTTTTTATTTCAAAAGCACCCTCTGAGTTTTTTACTGCAGTATTGAGGGACTCAAGCCAGTTTGATTCCAGGAGCTGTCTAATTTCTGATAAAGTAAACTGAAGGTTAAGGACTTTATTATCCTGAGCAAATCGTTCGATGCAGGTTTTATTTGTTTTTTGAACCTTCTTTTCTACTTCTTTTAAATAATCTTTTGCATCTCTGTCAGAAAGAGGATTCTGTGTACTGTGAATCGGTAAAATGCTTATAGATTTACCTTTGTCCGACATGATCAAAGGCAGATATTTTAATTTTTCCTGAGGAATAAGGCTTTCATCCAGCAATACATATTCCATTCCTGAACTGTTAAAGTTTGTAACCAGAGAATAGTCCCAGATACTTCCACAAATTGTGATTCCTCTAGGTCTTTTGCCGGTTACCTTTCTTATTTCGCAGGTTAAAAGTTCAATCTGCCCTGCTCTGTCAATCGGAAAAAGCAATGGAAAGGCCGGATCGTAATATCCGCCGCCTAAAATTTCTACCTGTTTTTTTGAAATAAGCTGTTTGAGAATTTCAAAAATCTCAGGATGTTTTTTGTTTAAGTATTCAATTTGAACACCATTAAAAGCAAGTGCAATTCTAAAATCTGGATTTGCAACTAAAAATTTTAAAATTGGTTTGTATACAGTTTCATAATCTTTTTCAAAGATTTCCTGTCGCGCAGGTCCGATTCGAGATGATTTTAAACTTATACAAATATTAATGGTATTCATTTTTATTTCTTATAAAAGAGTTTATAACAGTAAGCCCATATTTTAAAGCCTTTTTTATCAGTCCATTCAGTTTTTAAGTCTTTTTTGTAAGAATTACAGGTTGTGAGTTCAAGACTTTCATTTGCACAGTGAACAGGTTCCTGGGCATTAAGGGGCATCAGTTTAATTATATGTTTTGGACAGGCTTCGACACAAGCGCCACAGCCGATACAAAGATTTGTAATTACTGCTGTTTCGTTTTTAATAACGATTGCCCGCTGTTTACATACTTTTCTACAGTCCCCTAAGCCGATACAAGAAAATTTGCAGTCATTAAGAGAATTATAAATTGAATTAACCAGCGCACAGGTCTGTCCCTGAATTGTTTTAAGCTGCTGCTTTTTTTCAAAGTTTTTTTCACTGTTGCATAAAACAAATGCTTTTGCAGTTACTTCCTTAATTTGTTCAACAGGTTTTAATTTTGTAAAAATATGCTGATGATCTGCAAAAAGCATGTTTGTATCTTTTTCAGTTTTGCTTTTTAAGGCAGGCACAAAGAGTTTTTCTAAAAGAACAATTAAAAATGAAATAATCAGCAAAAGTAAAACTAAAAGAATTATTTTAAGAATCACGGAAGAACCCCCGGTACAAGCCATGAAACATTGCAAACTGAGATTAAAGTTGCAAGTATTGCAAGTGATATTAATACAAGACTTCTTCTGTTTCCATGTAATTCAATATTACCTACGATATCAATGCGTTTCTTAATTGAATACAACACTGGAAGTATAATCGCAAAAGACAAGAAGGATGCTATCGAAATTGAAACAGAACTTACAAGATTTGGACTCTCATATAAAGCTAACAGAACAATGAGATAAGAAATATTAAATTCTGCTGTATTTTTTGTTGAAGTAATTCTCATGATTGATTCAAATAATACAGAAATGATTATATAAACTAATAATGCAATCAGCGGAATAAAATCATTCAGTCCAAGAGGAATTAAAAATTCTTTTTGAATTAAAAAACAAAGAGCAACTGATGCAACAATTGAAACCAGCATTTTTACAAGGAGCATTCCAATAGTGTGAATTTTGTCACAAATGATTGTGCTGTCATTTAATCCGATTCCATAAAAGAAAATAGCAGAAACTATAAATGAATAGTACATTATGGTAAAAATCATTTTATTATACCTGCCTTTTTAATGATGTTAAATCTCTTTTCTGCTGTCAGATACATTGCCAGAAATAATGCTGACAAAATTAATGCTCCTGGAATTGTTCCAAAGAATGTAAAAGCAGAAACTCTTTCAGGATCAAATAGAACATATTCAAGCTGTTGTTTGTAACACGGAATTGTTATAGTTCCAAATCCAAGAATATCTCTTATCAAAGAGAAAATAATACTGTAGCAAGCAAAGAATGTTGCAGGAACCATATTGATTTTTAATTCATGTTTAAGTTTATATTCATTTTCATCAAGCAGAAATACAGTTGTAAATGTAGAAATTGCAGGGATAAAAAGAACAAAACTGAGTTGTAATGAAATAACTGGCATCACAATCATTAAAATCTGTTTGATAAGAATTGTAAGAAAAATAATTCCTGTAAGAATAATTGTATTGGAGATGTCGTTAATCTTTATTTTTCTGCACAAGGCTCTAAGCATTGTACCGGCAAACATAAGGATGATTATTTCTAATGCAAGTACAATTCCGCATACAAGGCGTCCTGGAGCAACAATCATTAATGCACAGGTTGCACTCATATAAACCGATAAAGCTTTTCTGGTCATTATTTGTCCTCCATTTTTTTAGCGCTGTCTACAATTTTAGGAATTTTTGAAATCCAGTAGGTAATTCTTACATCATTTGGATTTTCTTCAAGAAGAAGTTTTACTTTTCCCTTTAATGAAGCATATCCGGCAAATTTTGCACCTGAATTTTTGTTGTAAATAAATACAGCAGGCATTGGTCCGTAATATGTTGGAGTTCTGAGCATAAGAGCATAATATTTTTCTGCGGATTCAGAGCTTGATAATTCAAATAAAACAGCCGAATTTACGATTCCACTGGTAATTTTTAATTCTTTTCCAATAATATATTTAGCATTTTCCTGCTGATTTAATACTTTCTGAATCTCTTCTTTAATTCCGTTTGAATAGAATTTCTTGTTGAGAATTGACATACCAAAGAGAATGCCAAAAATTACGATTAGAAATGATAAAAAAATACCGTAATGTCTGAACAAATCTTTTGATGCAGATGAATTTTCTATTGCCATTACATATCCTCCTGAAGTTTTCTATTTTCTTCAAGCATTTTTGACAAACTGATTCTGTCGTAACGGTTTTCAAACTGTTGAATAATAATTGAAAAAATATTTGAAATTAAAACTGTAAAGGCCATTCCTACCGGACTTGTTCCGCCTCCACAGATAAAGAATGCAGAGATACCTGCAAAAATTCCATAGAGAAGTTTTCCCTGTATAGAACTTGGAGTGGTTCCATACCATCCTAAAACATAAACGGCAGTAAAAAATGTTCCGCTAGTGAACAAAGCTAAAATCATATCTCCCTGCATTGATACCCCGTTAAAGAAAACTGGGCCTAAAAAGCGGATAAGGAGAGAATATACAATTAAAAATGCAGCTGGAATAATAACTTTTACCAGATTATCACAGAATAAAAATAGTGATGAAACTAAAGTAATTAGATTGAATCTGAAGGCTGGAATACAAGAGCCTGTATCCCACAGTAAAGAAATATACTTATCCTGATATTTTTTATCAATCTTAGGCCTTCTTTCCTTAAGTTCGCTGCTTTTTTTATTGTATATCTGGTTAATCGACTTTAACGGTCTGCCGTTAATCAGAAAACAGCCGTCTT
>JAFNQK010000072.1 GCA_017386165.1 Treponema sp. | reverse complement strand
CTAAGACCATTCCTTCTATAATTCCTCCGTGTTCTTTCTGAAGAACGTCACTTACTTTTTCTATGAACTTGCGGTACTCGTAATCTGCAACCGATTCTTCCATGGAAGGTCTGGCCGGTAAGTACGAAATCATGCGTTTGCAGAATTCAAGGAAGATGACGGAAAGTAAATCCAGTTTTGTTTCCAGATTTTCTACGGTCTGCTTGAGTGTATTTTGAGCTTCGTACATCAGCTTTGGATTACTGATGTCTGCTGCCAGGTAATAACTCATTGCATCTCGGACAATATCAGACATGGATTCCTGTCCGTCGCTTTCTTCCGATTTTGTTTTTAATATCTTGTATACCGAATCCGAAAACCTCACATTTACGGAATTCCTTAATTTTTCCCAATTCTCTTTTTCCATGGATATCTCCTAAGCCACTTCATCAGGGAAGATGTTAAAACTTGCGTCAATTTCCTTTGAAATCTCGATGGCCTCAACGTCTTTTTTTGCCTGTTCAAATGGATTTTGTTTGTTTTCTTCTATATATAAGTTCTTTTTTAGGCTCGCTTTCTTATTGCTTGGAAGTGTTTTTATTCCTTTCATGATGAACTTCATATCAGGAACTTTCATAAAAGCCTTTTTCTTAAACCTTGGGTCTTCGTAGTAAACGACTTTCTTTCCCTTATAAGGCGGCATTCCCTGGTTAAAGATGATTGCCCTTGAAAACTCCAGCTTCATAAGTTCATCTGGATTGATAAGGGATGTGCTTGTTTCCTGCGAACTTCTTGAAACATTGTTAAAGCCAACCTGAAACTTGCTTCCGCTTGCCGAAATGTTATCCAGAAGAACAGAACGGTTTCCGATTGATTCACTGAAAGTTCTTGCATCTTTAAGTGAACCGGGAGCATAAAGGATGATTGTTTTACAGTGATCTAGGAACGGATGGTTTTCTCCGTATACATCTACAATCTGATTCAGTGCCTGGCAGACTATAAAGAAGGTCACGCCATAACCGGCCAAAATTCCTGCATTTAACGCGATGTCAGGAAAATATCCAAGGACAGGGAATTCGTCGAGAAGGAAAAGACAAGGAATCTTGAGTTTTACTTCGTTTGCGTTAGTTTCTCCTGCAGAGAACTTCTTAATCATGAATGTGATAATCATTCTGAATACAGGGCTGATACGCTTGATGTGGTTGTATGGAACAATCAGATACAGGCTGATTCCGTTCTTGCCGTTGATAAAATCATCAACGCTGAAATCTGAATAAGCTGTTGCCTGTGCCAGAAGCGGGTCCTGGAAAAGCGAAATCTTACTGAATACAGTAGAGTAGGTGGATGCCCTTTCTTTTGGAGTCTGAATCTTAGAGCGGTTTGCAGCTTCTACAATCAGGTTGTGAATCTGTGCATTTCCGTGGTCTGCTTCAATCATCTCTTTGAGTATTGCTTCTCCTGGTCCGCTTTCTTCCTGATTCTGGTTTACCTGCTGTCCTCCTTTACTGATAATTGGACCGTCTTCTTTTTTGTTTTCATCTACAGTCTTTGAGAAAATGTGAAGCACCGTTGAAAGGTTCTTCTGTTCTGGAGGTATGGCTTTAGAAAAACGTACATGAAGGACAACACCAGAGAAAATATCGCGGGCGGTATTATTGAAATACTGAGTTGCTCCGTCACTTGCAGCCTTTGCAGTATCTCCTCCAAAAAAGATTTCACCAATTGTATCTGCCCAGCTGAAAGCTTCGCTTGGAGAATCTGGAATCTCGCTGATCGGGTTGTAGTGAGCTGTATTATTGTCTGCATCCAGAGGGCGGAAAGGAATCACCTTTGAGAACTTGGAACGGTAGCCTGCTGTTGCTGCCCAGTTTTCGCCCTTCGGGTCAAAGATGACCATTGAGCCTCTTCCTTTGATAACAGTTGATCTTGTTTTCTTGTCATAGGCTTTATAAGGAACCCCATAGTTCAGGCAGGTTGGTATTACGGTAGAAACACCTTTACCGCTGCGGGTAGGAGCAATCATCAAAGTGTTTGTCCTTCCTGAATGACAGACAAGTGGAGCTGCCTTTTTGCAGTGAAGGGTAAGGGAGGCCTTTTCTGCGTCAATCTTGTAGCGGACATCTGCAGAAGAAAGTTCTCCGCAAACAACACCTCTCTGCTGCAGCATTCCGTATTTCTTTAAATCCTTACGTGTAGCAAAACGTGCAGTACCGTGAATGTGCTGATTCTTCTGATGTGCGTTTACAAAGATAGAAGTCAGTACAAACAGAAGTATGGCGAGCACAAGACAGATAAAAGTCGCAGGGATTGCCTGAAAGAAATAGTATGAGTATGTATCATTGAAGGCATACTTCAGCATTCCAATCAGGAAAATGAGGGGATTGTAAAAACGGTATCCGCCTTTTGTGATGAATACAGGATGACCGACAACAGCCGGATCATAGTTCATGAGAGGGGCGAACTTTTGAGTGGTAATAATCAGACCTGTAATAACCAGGCAGATTGGGACGAGCCAGTTTAAGATTGCCAGCCAGTAAATCTTATGTGAGCTGTCAGGGTCAATTCTGGCAAATTCTTCTTTATCTTTCAAAACAAATCCTTTCTTGGGGAGGCAGAATTTGTTTGATTTCTATGTGATGATTTCATATTACATAGAATCGCCGTGTGTGTCAATATTGCAAACGCTACATTTTAGAATAAATTATAAGTGTATAAAACGGAATAAAGAAAAATCAGGATATTTGTCTGTTATCTTGAAAAAATGCTTGCCAAAATCAAAAAAAGGTATTATATTATAATCATGGAAGGAACCGAAAGAAAAAGCGGATGGGGAGGTGCCCGAAAAGGTGCCGGAAGAAAACCCACTGGAAAAAAAACTAAGTGTGTTTTCCTTACCCTGACGCTCGAACAGGCTGAAAAACTTTACCAGGATGCTGAACATGCGGATATGACTGTAAGCCAGTATGTGGTAAAAAGATGTCTGCTCCCAGTTTCTGAAAAACAAGAGAAGGTTTACAAACCGAAAAAGAAGGATATCAGATTCGAAAACGAACCTGATTGGGAAATG
>JAFNQK010000071.1 GCA_017386165.1 Treponema sp. | reverse complement strand
TTCCACCACAAGAAATGAAACCAAGAACCATTGCCATAGAGGCTACTACGGCAGCCATTTTAATAAATTTTTTCATAAAAAAACTCCAATAATTTTTTTATGTTGCGAAACGAGCGACAGCGAAGTTTCGCAACATTGGAATCTTACAACTCCAATGAACAGTGTACACTGTTCATTTTTTCCATAAACTTCCATAAATCTCTATAATTTGCAAGAAAAAAATCAGGGCGAAATATTGCAGACATAAAAAAATTATTGGAGTTTTTTTATGAAAAAATTTATTAAAATGGCTGCCGTAGTAGCATCTATGGCAATGGTTCTTGGTTTCATTTCTTGTGGTGGAAACGAAGAAACCTTAAATCTTGTTGGTAATTATAGTATTACTAAGATTGAAAATTTTTCAGAGATGACACAAAGTGGTTCAAAATCATCATCAAAGCAAACAGTTACAATGCCTTCAAGCTTAACATTCAGAACTTGTGGAACATCTATTGTTGAAAATTCAGGTGTAACTACAACAACAGAAATGGACTACACAACTGCAAAAATTGAATCAGATTCAGGAAATACATATGAAGTAACATTTGCAAAATATACTATTAATGGTGTTGCTGCAGGTGAAGCAACTATTACACAGATGAAAACGGTGATGGAATCACAAATGAACGATTCATCATGGGCAATGATGGCAGAAATGTTTGAATCTACAATGACAACAAACGCTGATGGAACTTGGACAAATAATCAGGACCCAGTTACAAGCGGTACATACACAATCGATGAAGAAAATTCTAAAGTTCTACTTACAACTGTAATTGAAAATGGTGTAGAACTTGCTGAACCAGAAACAGAAGAAATCGATTATTCAGACTACGGTAAAACACTTGTAGCAACAACTGATATGTCTGGAACTGGCGTTACACAGACAATGTCAATCACAATGACACGTCAGTAATTTTAGTTACTGACGTCTAAAGGGGAGCGGTGGTTTCGACCCTTCGACAAGCTCAGGGACCGCAACCACCGTTTTTCCACCCCAAAGATCAGAATTTCTTCTTTCATGCTCTAGAGTCTTTTCAAAATCGGCCTCAGGCTGACACATTTCTTCTATTTTAACTGCGGTTTGATGCAGGCGCTTAATCGCTTCACTCTTTTCATTAAATCCAAGCTTTGATTTTTCTATGCTGTCTCTCAACACTCTGATGGATTCATCGTAAATCTTTAATGGAACCGGGAACGGGTGACCGTCTTTTCCGCCGTGAGCAAAGCTAAAGCGGGCAGGATCTTCAAAGCGGCTCGGAGTTCCATGAATTACTTCACTAACGAGAGTTAGGGATTGGAGGGTGCGAGGGCCCAAACCCGGAGTCAAAAGCAAGTCATCAAAAGTCTGGGAGTTTCTTTCATAGGCATTAACGAGAACTGCCCCCAACCTCTTTAAATCCACATCTTCTTTTTGAACCTCATGATGGCGAGGAAGAATTATATTCCGGCCCTCAAAAACGACTTCTTCTTTTGATGGCTCCAAGTCCGGAAACAAAAGACCCTGCTCAACCACATTAGCCTTGGAACTTCCGCCGTAGCCATATGTAATCGTATTTTCTGGAACAAGAATTCCCGAAATCTCTTTGAGTATTTTATCAGGACGCTCCCCAGAGATTTCCAAAATTCCAGAACGGGTTTTATCCGCCTTGGACGAAGTCAAATTCAAAATCGAACCCTGATTTTCTCCAATTACAGCGGTGTGCGGTTCATTTACAAAGGATTTTAGCTCGCTGGAACTCCAGTGGTAGCGCCTTGCAGTTTTAGTCTGGGCGTTCATTCCCTGCTGAACCACCACCCAGTCCCCTTCATCCGTCAGAATAAAATTATGCTGATAAAGATTAAAGCCATCCTGAACCGCCGTATTATCAACTTTTGCACAAAGTTTACTTGAGCGGACAAGACTATCGCCGTCGAGGCCGCTCGCCTCCGAAAGGGACAATAGTTCGGCAGGAGTTTCACGGGAATACTTTCCCCGGCCACCGCAAATGTATATTCCTAGTTCTTTTGCCCGGGGATTTAAGCCGCGTTTTAGAGCCCACATTACGCTGGTAGTAATTCCGCTGGAATGCCAGTCCATTCCCATGACTGCGCCCAGAGACTGAAACCAGAGAGGATCACTTAAACGAGTTAAAACTTCCTGTTTGCCATAATTTTGCACCAGGGACTCAACAATCAGAGTTCCCATAACCATCATTCGGTCTGCAAGCCATTTAGGAACTGTCCCACCATGCAAAGGCAAATCCGCATGTCCAGTACTTTTAATCATCAAAAGCCTCGTTTAGATTATACTTCATTCCAACTTTTTTGTATAAGTGGTATACTTTTTTTAGAAAAAAGAGGATCACACATGTTTGAAAAATTAACTCCAGGACAAGAAATCGAATCTACAATCGTTGCCATCAATGGCGACACAGTTTTTATTGATATGAGCGCCAAAAGCGAAGGCGTTATTGCTTCCAGCGAATTTGCAGATGAAAACGGCAACCTTTCTGTAAAAGAAGGTGACAAAATCAAAGCTTTCTTTATCGGTGAAAAGAATGGCGAAATGCGTTTTACAACCAAGATTGCAGGCAACAACGCCGACGACTCAATGCTTGAAAATGCATTTAACAACCACATTCCAGTAGAAGGTCATGTCGAAAAAGAAATCAAAGGTGGTTATGAAGTAACTGTCGGCGGAAAAAGGGGCTTCTGCCCATTCTCGCAGATGGGATTCCGCCAGAAAGAAGAAACCAGCTACTATGTTGGACGCACCCTCACCTTCATTATTCAAGAATACCGCGATGAAGGCAAAAAACTCGTTGTTTCTAACCGCGCAGTTCTTGAAGATGAACACAAAGGCAAACTCAACGGCCTTAGCCAGAAAATTGCAGTCGGTTCAATCGTAACTGGAACAATCAAATCTCTTATGAGTTTTGGTGCATTCGTAGATATCGACGGCTTTCAGGCACTTTTACCAATCTCAGAAGTTGCCCTCGAACGCGTAACCGACCTTTCAAAATATGTACAAGTTGGACAGGAAATCACTGCAAAAGTAATCAATGCCGACTGGGCACACGAAAAAGTAAGCGTAAGTCTCAAGGCTCTCATCGCAGATCCATGGGAAACAATTTCTTCTAAATTCTCTAAGGGACAGAAAATCGATGGGAAAATAAGCCGCGTTGCAGACTTTGGTGTATTCATCAACCTCGACAAGGGAATCGACGGACTTGTACATCAGTCAGCTCTTGGCGTAGACCGAAATACAAATCTCAAAAAGAAGTTCAGCGTTGGTCAGGAAATGTCTGTCATCATAAAAGAAATCGATGCAGAAAATAAGAGAATCAGCCTTGTTCCAAGCACAAGCACAGAACAGGATGACAATGCAAACGAATACTTTGCATCTCACAATGACGATGACGGAGATACATACAATCCGTTTGCAGCTTTACTCAAGAAATAAGTTTTGAATTAATTTAGTTCTTTTTAACGGCCCTGAGCTTACCCATAGCTTCAGGGTCATTTTTTATGTTCTGTAAAGCATTCAACAGGAATGCAAGGAATACAGAAATAAAGAATGAAGCAAATGTAATTATGATACAAAGTTTTCCGCGGCTTGGGCCCGATTTTTTGTCTGCAATTTCTGGACGCTCAATAATCTGGAAAACAGGAGATTCGCTCTGCATCTGAACTCTCAAGAGTTCATACTGTGTTTTGAGCTGCTTATAAACTTCCTGCTGGGCATTTAATTCCATCTGAATCTTTGTTGTTGCAAGTGCAATCGAAGGGATATAATTGCCATTAGAAACAGATGAAGCAACGTTTCCAGTCTGATTCTGAAGTCTCTGGATTTCCTTAAATGAAAGTTCCATGTTCTTTTCGAGATTCAATTTCTGGATTTTATTCTGGTCAACACCAAGTTCATCAAAGCGGTCACTAAGCCAGTTTACTGCAAAATTTACAACATCCCGGGCAAAAACAGGATCGATATCTTTATAAGAAATTGTAAATACGCCGCTGTCTTTATCAATATTTGCAGTAAGATTCTTTTTAATCAAATCTCGGCTGTCAGAACGTGGAAATTTTGACTTTGCAAATTCCGGTTTATCAAGCACATGAAAATTATCTACAATTGCGTCCAAAAATGGATTTGAACTTGTCAGATACAATGCAAGGGAACTGTAAGTTGATCCGGCAGAACTTGAAATACCTGCCAGACCTGCAAGGCTTCCCAATCCGCTGGAAGCGATTGCACTTGCAAGAGAACCGCCACTGGACTTGGAATCATTAATAATCATATGAGCAGAAGAAGTATACTGATTTGGCAAAAATGACTTTTCAGGCTTCATTTTTAATGAAATAATCGAAATTACAACGGCAAGAAACATTCCTGCAGCAGTGATTCCTGCAATAAGCCACTTATATTTTAACAATACAGCAAACAAATCAATGAGACTGATCTCGTCTTCTTTCTGTTCAATATTTTCCATATTATAAAAGTTTACACAGTTTTATGGCCTAATTCAAGAGTTCATTTTTTGTAGAAAATTTCTCATTAAAGTGCTACATTGGTATATATGACTACTACACATAAAATGCAGGAATTACAGGAGCTTGCCGCAAAAAACGGACCTTTGTGCGTTGGTTTGGACACAGATCCTTCTTACATTCCATCTTCAATTATCAAAATGATCGGTTCTGCAGAAGAAGCAGTTTTAACCTACAATCACGAAATTATCAGACGCATTGCCGCAGATAAAAGTGCCTGCTGCTGCAAAGTACAGATTGCATATTACGAAGCAATGGGTCTAAAAGGACTTGAGATTTATGCAAAAACTCTCCAGCTTGTAAAAGAATACGGACTCATCGCCATCAGTGATATCAAGCGCGGAGACATTGCTGCAACTGCCAGCGCTTATGCAAAAGCTCATTTTACAAAAGAATTTGAAACTGACATCATCACTGTAAATCCATACATGGGATTTGATACTCTCAAGCCATTTGCAGAATACTGTACTCCACAGAACGGCGGAAAAGGAATGTTCGTTCTCCTCAGAACCTCTAACCCAGGTATGGTTGATATTGAACAGCAGGAACTCAAAGCAGGTGGTCGCGTTCTTGACCGCGTAGGAAATGCCCTTGTAGAACTGGGAAACAGTTTTGCTTCAAGCTATCCAGAACAGACAACTACTCCAGTTGGCGCAGTTGTAGGCTGTACAGAAGAAAGCGATGCCCGCATTTTGCGCGACGCATATCCAAATATGTTCTTCCTTATTCCTGGCTACGGAGCACAGGGTGGAGCCGCTCGTATCGCTGCTACACTTCTTGATAAAGCCGGCGGAACAGTAAACTCAAGCCGCGGAATCCTTTGCGCATGGCAGAAAGACAAAGATTTGGAATCTAAGAGAGAATCTGATTCTTTGAGCCTCGCAGATTTAGCAGAAGCAGCATCTAAAGCAGCCTTGTTCAGCAAAAACGATTTATTAAGTGCAAAAGCAAGCCTCTAGTTTTTAGGAGTAGTAATTAAATATGACACCAATCACTGATTGTAACGGAATCCCATACCCTGTATTTACAACTGGTACAGTAACCCTTTGTGCCAGTGTCGACGGAGCGCGACCTCAAGGCTCAGTGTACAAGCTTAAAATTGAAACTGTAGCCGAAAATGCAAGAATGCCTCTTCCGGGACAGTTCTTTATGCTCCGTTCTGTAAAAAGTCAGCAGTTACTGGCACGCCCAATCAGTGTTTACCACGCAGAAGAAACTCCACATGGGGTAGAAGTTACTTTCTTAATTCTCTTAAAAGGAAAAGGAACAAAAGAACTCTGCAATCTTGAAGCAGACGATAAAGTACAGATTTTAGGACCATTGGGTAATGTATTCCCGGCTCCAGCTGTTCCTCAGAAAGAAAGCGACCCTAAAAAAGTTTTGATTGTCGGCGGTGGTATCGGTGTTGCTCCTGTTGCAGGTTTTGCAGAAACCCTTCCTCCAAAAAGCTACGACTTTATTGCAAGCTTTAAGAGCGGTTCCTACGGACTTGAAAATATCCAGCCGGACATCCTTTCTGTTACAACAGACGATGGAAGCGTTGGATTTAAGGGAATGCTCCCAGTTGCAATCGATACTTACAAATTGAAGATTGGCGGCTACTCGGCAGTTTATGCCTGCGGTCCTGCCCCAATGCTCAATTACATCAAGACAATTTCAGAAGAAGCAGGAATTCAGTGCTGGATCAGCATGGAATCAAGAATGGCCTGCGGCGTAGGCGTTTGTCTCGGCTGTACAATCGCAACCACAAAAGGAAACCTTCGCTGCTGTAAAGACGGTCCTGTTTTTGATTCAAAGATTCTTTCTTTCCCTAAACCGGAACCAAGCCGCCTCCCTAAAAAAACAGATGACGCACCAATTCATCCGGATATGAGCGTTAAGATCAAGGATGTAACTCTTCAGAATCCTTTAATCGGCTCTTCAGGAACCTTTGGCTTTGGTACAGAATATGCATCGGTATTCGACGTAAACCGCCTCGGTGGTATTTCTTCTAAGGGACTTACTCTAGAACCAAAACAGGGAAACAGTGGCGTTCGCGTCTGGGAAACTCCAAGCGGACTTATGAACAGCATCGGTCTCCAGAACCCAGGAATTCCTCACTTTATCGAGCACGAACTCCCTGAAATGCTCAAGCTCAAACCTGTTGCAATCGCAAACCTTTCTGGTTCTTCACTTGATACATATGTCGAAGGTGCCAAACTCCTGGACAAAACCGACGTTCAGATAATCGAATTGAATATTTCCTGCCCAAATGTTAGTGCCGGTGGTGCTGCCTTTGGAATGACCTGTTCAAGCGCAAGTACAGTCGTAAGCGCAGTTCGCTCAGTTACAAGCAAACCGCTCATCGTAAAGCTCACTCCTCAGTCGCCGGAACTCAATGCTGTTGCTCTTTCTTGTATCGAAGCTGGAGCTGATGGTATCAGCCTCTGTAATTCTTTCCAAGGAGTCGCAATCGATATCGAAACCGGCCGCCCTATTTTTGACAAAATCAAAGCCGGATTTGGTGGCCCAGCAGTTCGCCCAATTGCAGTTCGCTTAATCTACGAACTTTACGAATCAATCCATACACTTCCACTGAACAAGCAGGTTCCTATCATCGCAATCGGCGGAATCTCTTGCTGGCAGGATGTAGTAGAATTTATCATGGCTGGTGCAGATGCAGTTCAAGTAGGAACCAACACCTTTGCAAACCCTCTCACCATGATTGAATGTATCGACGGCCTCGAAGAATACATGAAACGCAAAGGCCTCAAATCATTAAGCCAGATTCGAGGAATTGCACACTAAATAACAATGCAGTGAGGTGTCAATGAAAAAAAAATACGAGCTTTTACTCATTATTTCTTCTTTTCTGATACTTATCACTGCATCAATTCTCAGTCTTTTTATGACACCTACAGAAGGAACAATTCTGCCTTACCCGCAATACACTGTTCCTTTTTTTAATTTTTTATGTGCTGCCCTCTGTCTTTCAGTTCTCTTTTTTAAAAATAAAAATCTGATTGAATATCTGATTCTTGCAATACAGAGTTTTTCAACCACAATTACCGGCTATGAAACTTTAGGGGCCTTTTTATTTACCGCATTATTTCTTCTTTTGTTCTGCAACGGCTTTTTCAAAACTAAACTCAAGCGCAAGATTTTTTCCCTGATGCTTGCATGGTTCATTATATGCTTGAGCGTACTTGCCTTTGGAATCTATCGCTTTATTCTTCAAATTGTAACAACACTTTTCTTTTTCAGCTTTTTCGTTTTTATTTACAACAAACTGTCTAACCACCTGTCGATTTTTCTTCCAACCAAAATTTCAACCTCAGTTGTACTTCCAAAACCGGGAGAAGAACTTATTCTAAGCAACTACGGCTTAACAGAAAGACAAGTTAGTATGGTCAAGGATTATCTAGAAAAACAGTCTTCTTATACACAACTTGGAAACAAATACAACATCAGCCCTTCCACCGTTAAAAAAGACATGCAGAAAGTTTTTACTCTTCTCGGCGTCAGAGATCTCAAGAATCTTCACATTCTTTTATTACAGTATATAGTAAAATAACATGACAATAATTGAACATTATTTGTAAAAATGTTAAATTGACATATATGAATAATCTTGTCGCTTTGTGCCCGGTCGGCGCAGAAAAAATCTTAGGAAATGAACTCAAACATTTAGGCTACAAACTTGCAGGAAACAAGCCTGGTAGAGTTTTTTTTACTGGTGACGATGATGCTCTCTACCGCACAAATCTCTGTTTAAGAACAGCTGATAGAATTTTCTTACAGATGGCTGTTTATCCCGCACAAGATTTTGACCAGCTCTTTGAAGGTGTTTATTCCGTAAACTGGCAGGACTTTTTTAAGAAAGACACAAAAGTCGTTGTAGATAAAGTTCGCTGCTATAAATCAAAGCTTAATTCAGAACACGCAATTCAGGGAATCGTACAAAAAGCAATCTACAAAAAGCTCTGTGATAAATGGCACATGTATTCAATGCCAGAAACAGGAAGTGAACAGACTGTCCGCATTTACATGGACGAAGATCAGGCAATGATTCTTTTAGACTTGTCAGGTCTCCCTCTCCACAAGCGTGGTTATCGCGTAGACGGAGGAATTGCCCCAATCCGCGAAACCGTTGCAGCAGTTCTCCTTCAGGAAATGATGTGGAGACGCAAAACTCCTTTGCACGATCCTTTCTGTGGTTCAGGTACAATCGCAATCGAAGCCGCCCTCTACGCTTATAATGTAGCTCCAGGATTTGGACGCCGTTTCGCCCTTGAAACTCTTTCGATTTACAACGAAAAGAGAGTCCGCGAAATCCGCCAGAAAGAAGCAGAACAGATTCGTACCGATGTAGAAGTACGCATCACCGGAAGTGACATCGACAATGCTGCAGTTGCCCGCGCCAAAAAGAACGCAGAATATGCCTGTGTAACCGCCGGCCGCGCTCTACAATCAATCGGAAGCGACGCAAAAGTAATGCGCCCTGATTTTATTCAGGCTGATTTTGCAGAACTGAGCGCACCTTACGACAGCGGATTAATTCTCTGCAATCCTCCATACGGCGAACGCATCGGTGACGAACAGCAGGCCGAAGAACTCTACAAGAATATGCAGGAGCTATGGAACAACTTTAGAGGCTGGGAATTTGGAATTATCACAAGTCACAAAAAATTCCAGGAATGTTTTGGTCACTACGCAACAATGTTAAAAAATATCAAAGCCGGAAATCTTGATACAACTTTATACATTTACAAAAACAAAGAGGGAAAGAAATAATGGCAGCTATAATTGAACACGACAAGAGAAAGCATGAGATCTTACAGAAAGCCTTAGATGTTTTTATGGAAGTTGGATATGAAGATGTAACTTTCCAGAAAATCGCCGACAGATGTGGTATTACTCGTACAACTCTTTACATTTATTTTAAAAACAAGCGTGAAATCTTTTTGTGGAGTATCAAGGAACTTACTTCTAATCTCGAAAAACAGCTCCAGGTGACACTACAGGACGGAGCAATTCCTGCCCACGAAAAAATCCGAAAAATCATGTATGCAATTCTTGATTGCTGCAAAGAAAATAAAAAGCTTTTTAACGTACTTTTGTCTTATCTCACACAGCTCCAGAAATGTGGTGTTGATGTAAGCGAACGAGTACGCCGCCGAGTAATCAGATTACGCCACCTTACAACAAGTGCAATCATCGAAGGTGAAAAGAAAGGTGAATTAAAGGTACGAAGCGTTAAAGATGCAAACGAAATGCTTTATTCTCTTATCGAAAGTGCAGTATTCCGCCTCGCAATGCTCAATCAGAACAGCATCGAAGAATGCTACGGCACCGTAGATGTTGCCGTAGATGGAATGATGGCTAAATAAGTTTTTGATTAATATTCAAATTTAGAAAAATCTAGAGAATCCCGGTCACACGACTGGGATTTTTTATTGTCACTAGAAATTGAGCGGTTTCCAAAATCAAGACCACTGTTGTCTGCTACGCTATAGTTAATTCTGATAATATTATTGTCTTCTGCTCCATCTTCTTTTTCGCAGCCGACAATCTTTTTTACTTCTGCAGGAACTGACCAGTGATAGATTTTGTGCTTCCAGCCGTCATCCTGCTGTTCATAGAAATAAACAAAACCGAGAACTTTTACATCACAGTTCCAGAAAGCTTCGCTCAAAACGCCGCGCATATCAAGCTGCTGACCGGCAGTAAGTCCTACCCCCTGATCTGCAATATTCTTATAAACTGGGAAAATTCTACGGTCACCTGACGAGTTTTCTACAGCAATTCCAAGATAATATGCAGGAGGATTTTCTTCTGATGCAGAAACGCAGGCCTTAAATGCATTCTCATTGTGAGAAGTATCGTTGTTTACAGTTAAAAGATAAGAACCCGGATTATATGTAAAATATGTTCCGTCATCTTCTGCTGTACTTCCGTCTATCGGATAAGTAGTGCTTTTGTTCAACTCAAGGCGCGGATTTGAAAGATATGGAACAGTTGCTTCATCAACTGGAGCAACTCCCGACAAATCTGCAATTCCACTCCATGTATTTGATACATGACGGTTAGAATAAACATATCGTACAGAATATTTGTATACTTTGCCGGCAACAATCAAATTGTCGATAAACTGATAGCTGATATATCCGTCATTTTCGGCATGATTTAACTGACCGATGCTGACATATTCTTCCGGTTCACCGTAAATTGGCTTTCCTGTTTCGGGATCAGTACCTGTCGAGGTAACTTCTCCTCGGTAGACATTTACATAATCCGCAGAGGAATCTTTTGAAATAGCGACAGTAACAAATTTGTTATCATTACTGACTTTAACGTCAACTCTACTTTCAACCGGGTCAATACATCCACAAAAACAAAAAACAGTTGTAATCAAACCAAAAATAAACAAATTCTTTTTCATAAAAGACCTCGCTTAATTATCGGCAAAACTGAGCAAAAACCACAACTCCTTTTGCTTTTACAGAAACTTTTTCACCTGCAGAAATAAACTTGAGTTCAGGATCAAAAGAAGTGCCGTCCGTAATGCATTTCCAGGTTCCAGAAGCAGGGAGTGTATAACTGATGTCCTGTTCAAGAGGATTTGCAATAATCAGAGCCTTACTCCAGTCATCGCCGAGAGAAGAAGCATCTATCGTCCATGCAAGAACTGGTTCTGCCAGACCTTCTTCTGCGTTATCGATAAACACAAGGCGTTTTGAAACTTCTTCCTGTGTGCTGAGGCGCAGACAAGGATGTTCCTTGCGGAGTGCAATCAGGTTCTTTACATAATCAACAACATTCTTCTTTTCAAGAGCGCGAGTCCAGTCGAGATTATTGATTCGATCATTAGCACTGTAAGAATTGCGCAGGAAAGCTCGTTTAGTATCTTTTGTGTATGCAACATCGTAGAAAGTAGCGCCACTCTGCAAGTAATCCTGAGGAATCTCTTTTGTGCGCATAAATTCCATTCCGGCATGAAGAATCGGGAATCCCTCTGACAAAAGAACAAGGCTGATTGCCATCTTTTGAAGCTGTTCGTAATACTCAGGAGCCTTATCCGGTTCTGTCAAAAAGTTCTTGTCGTAGAGCGTAATGTTATCATGTATTTCTGTGTAATTGAGGCTTACCCAGGTCTTTGTGCTCCATGGCTTTGGATATGCAGTTCCTTCTACAAGCTTGTAATCAACCTGCGGATGTTCTGTAGCACCAACAATGCCAAATTTTACAGATTCTTTTCTGTTTCCGTTATGAATAAAGCCTTTTGATGTGTCTTCAAAGAGAGGTCCCTTAATCGCACAGCGAACCGCATCGTTAAAGAGGCCGATTTCATTCATTTTTGCAGAATTAACCTGACTTGCACCGGTCATTTTTCCTGCATGGTACATGTCCCAGCCTTCACCATAAATAAGAACGTCTTTTTTAATCTCGCAAAGTCGTTCTTTGATTTCGTTCATTGTCTTTACATCGTGCAGGCCCATGAGATCAAAGCGGAAACCGGCAAGTTTGTATTCCTTGAGCCAGAAGCAAAGCATGTCCACCATGTATTTGCGGAACATGGATCGTTCGCTGGCAGTATCTTCTCCCGCACCAGAATACGCTTCTACGCGGTAAAAATATCCAGGAACGCTCAATCCAAGGCCGTGATGCAAACCGTCATTTACGTGATTAAATACAACATCCATAACGACACCGATTCCTGCATCGTTGTATGCCTTAATCATCTGCTTGCATTCTTTGATTCTTACTTCACCGTGATACGGGTCGGTAGAATAACTTCCTTCTGGTACTCCGTAGTTTTCCGGATCATATCCCCAGTTAAAATTTCCGTAAGTAGGGCGGCTTTTGTATTCTTCGTTGTTAATCTGAGTTTCGTCTACAGACCTAAAGTCAAAGAAAGGTAAAAACTGAATATGAGTAATTCCGAGCTTTTTGATGTAATCAAAACCAGTAGGCATTCCGCGGTACTGAGTACCTGTTTTGCAGGCGCCGAGATAAGTTCGCTTAAGGCTTTCCTGGCCGTTCCAGTTTGGACTAGAAGTAATATCTGCAATGTGCGCTTCGTAGGCAACGACATCGCTAGGACTCTTTACCTCCGGAGATTTTGAAGCCTGCCAGCCGTCAGGGTTGGTTCTTTCAAAATCCACAACCATTGAACGGTTTCCGTTTACGCCACAAGCTTTTGCATATGGATCAGAGAAAATGTTCTGAACGCCAAAAACCATATTCTTAAAGCGGTAATAGGTTCCGTGGAGGTCGCCTTTTACAGTTACTTCCCATACGCCCTTATTGGAACCATCTGTGCGGCGTTTTAATGGGATTTCCTTGCAAACAGGAGAATCTGTTCCATCTTTATAGAAGAGCACTTTTACCCACACGCTTGTCGGTGCCCAAAGGCGGAAGGTGGTCTTCTTTTTTGTATAAATCGCACCCAGTTCAAGATTTGTTGTATATTCTTTTTCAAACTCAGGAGAATCAAAATACCACTCGAGAGCGCCGGTATTTTCTCCAGCTCCGTTTGTAAAGTTCATTCTGCCGCTCTTTAAAAGATTAAAGAGGTAATCTTTGTCCCGTTCTGCGGCACACCATGGACGGCTTAGTTCATGAGAGTCGTAGCCGATTTTAGTCCATTTTTCCGGTACGCCAAATTTTTCTGGAACACCCTTGTATTTTGGAACTTCAAGAACAAATTCAACGCTCTTGTTAGGAAGAATCTGCTTGTTGTTTATCTTAAGAGTAATTCGGGTTGCCTGAGCAAAGTTTTCACCAAAACCGCATTCCCATTCTGCATAGATTCTGTATTCTTTTGGCTTGCGCTGGATTTTTAGAATAAGGTTCCAGCCCTGTCCAAATGGGATTCTTGCATTAAGATTTTTGAGCCCGCAAGGAAAGTGAGGATTGATTTCGATAACGCCTTCTGCAAGACGAGGAACAAATCCCACTAAATCCTGGGCAATATTTCTTACATATTCTGCTACGCTCCAGGCCTGGCTGAAAGTACCGCTCAGTTTTGGATTGCCGTTTGCATCCGGGCGGGCATGAATATTTTCGCTTAAAGAACCAGCGCAGCCGTAATCCATAATCATTTTTGCTTCGTTCTGGATAATTCCATAGGCCTTGGCATTCATATTTCCCTGGTGAGCCGAAGCTGAAATATACGGACCGCTGTTCCATTCCCAGATTGTACCGTTGTGATATGCAGCATCCTTGTGATACCATTCCGGATTTTCGTGCTCAGGATGGAACAATGGATCTTCCGGACTCAAGCTGTAAAGACCAAAAGGATTTACAAGTTCGCGGTCAACATTGCTTACAATCTTGTCAGCAATATCTATCGGCAGGAGATAATTTTCTTTTCCATGAGGAAGAATTGAAGGAACTGTAATCGCAAAAAGCTGGTTAGGACGAACTCTAAAATCCTTTGCCCATTCCCCAAGACCGCCGGCAGGAAGGTGATCTGCCATTGCATCGTGTTCTTCATCCCAGAAAAATTCGATAAAGCTCTTTCTCACCTTTTCTGCCATCTGAGTATAGGTAGAACTTTTCTGTTTGTTGCCGGCGCGTTCTTCCATCAAAGCACCGAGTCGCAAAGCTGTAAACCAGAGCGCCTGAATATCATTTGCCCTGTCGCCTCGCGGAGAAAGTGGATTTTCACCCTTTAATCGGGCATCCATCCAGGTATCAGCATCCCCATGCTTTAAAAATCCGTGATCATCAGCCCGGGCAATATCTGCATCGAGAGCTAGTTCAACTGTTGGTAAAAGCTGTTCAAAAACTGTAAAGTCTCCAGCGTACTGAACATATTCCCAAAGTGCGCGGATAAACCATAAGGTTCCGTCTGCCGTATTGTAGATCACATCTTTTTCATCGCGATATCGGTTTGGAATGCGGCCGTAAGTATCACTTTCTTTGTCTTTATCCTGGAATCCAGCAAATCCCATCAAAACATCACGGGCTTCTTCAAAGCATCCGCTAGACAAAAGAGTTCCATTAATGGAAATAAAGGTGTCGCGACCCCAGTTATCCCTAAACCACGGAAGACCAGCCCAGATTCCTCTGTAACTTGAACCGTGATCCTTGGTAGCCAAAAGCCATCCGCTAAAACGAGCCCACTTAAAAGCATCATCAAAGCGTGCATTCCCTGTATCCAGCTGAACCTGATTTATAAACGACAACACCTTTTCTGTATGTGCGTTTATAGCATTTTCTTTTGCAAGTCTGACTGCTCTTTTAATTGCAGAGGCTTCTGTTTCTTCAAAAGAAATGTACCATTCAATTTCTTTTTGTTCTAAATTGTTGAGGTGCAGTTCCAGAACAGACTGATTAATACTTGTATGAAACTCGCTGGTAGACGCAATTGCAACCCCGCTGGAGTTACTTGTTACAAAAAGACCGTCTTCTGTTTTTTTGTAGGTCCATTTTTGCAGAAGTTTTGTATCTGTCTTGTATTCCCGGGAATCTTCTTTTTCCACAAGCTTAGAACAAAGCCCCTGAATACCGGCATTGTTTTTTGTCTTAATGTAAAAAGCCTGTTCGTCAATCAAGAGTGCAATCTGTGCCTGAACTTTTTCAAAGCGGGCGGTAAAACCCTCAGGCTTTACTACAAATTCTTTGGCAAGGGAAATGCTATATCCGCCGACAGTAATGTCATTAAAAAATCTTTTATTCTGGCGGTAATATCCATTATTTTCACAGCCTTTCTGATATTCAAAATATCCGGCAATTCTATCTGTATAAGCAATGCGACGACCGCTTTCTGGTCCAAATTTTAATTCCATATTAATACAGAATAAACGGAAAAAAATCGTATTGCAAGTAAAAATATGCTAAAATATCGTTACGAGGTAATTACTTATGAAAAAAAGATTTATAGCGATTGTTATGCTCGTTCTGGGCTTTTTGGCTCAGGCAGTCACTAACATAACACTTGAGAGTAAAATCAGAATCAGCTTTGAAGCCTGCGCAGACGGTTCCATCAGAATCGAGGCCACTGCTCCAAAAGCAAGCGCACCCTGCAAAGATCTTGAATTAAAAAAAGCTCCTGCAGGCCAGGAATTTAACAAGGACAGTTCAGGTATTCTCTCATGGAATGATTACACAATTATTCCTCAGAAAGATGGATACAAATTGTATTACAATCAGGATGAAC
Source organism: Treponema sp. (assembly GCA_017386165.1). Taxonomy (GTDB): domain Bacteria; phylum Spirochaetota; class Spirochaetia; order Treponematales; family Treponemataceae; genus Treponema_D. The sequence goes on along the minus strand of JAFNQK010000071.1, from coordinate 2,022 downwards.
TCTATCAGTCATCTTTTAAAGAAGACAAAAAAGTTCTCCTAGAAATCCGCAACTGGAATACAGCAAAAGAATTCTACGGTTTTGGTGAAGCCTGCCGTTATTCAAACCTTTCTAACCAGTCGTTTGTAATCTACAATGTTTCAAAATACGGCGACCACGCAAATCTGTTTATTCCTTTTTATGTAACAGATACAAATGTTGCTGTTTACTACAACGCAAACGGCAAAGACTGGATTTATTTCCAGCATGAAAATGATTCTCAGGGATACAAGAGCGAAACTAAACGCATCGAATGTTTTGTTCGCCAGGATGCAAGCCGCAAAGAAAGTATCCAGAAATTCTACAAAGAAACAGAAAGTCTCTGCTTGATGCCTAAATGGGCTTTTGGTTACATTCAGTCAAAATACGGCTACAAGTCTCAGGACGAAGTTATAGAACTCGTAGAAAATTTTAAGAAACGACAAATTCCTTTGAGTGCTGTCGTTCTCGACCTTTACTGGTTTAAGAAAATGGGTGACATTAGCTGGACTAGTCCGGAATTTCCAAACCCTCTTGAACTCAACAGATTTATGGAAGAAAACGGTGTAAAACTCATCACAATCACCGAACCATTCTTTACAACCGGCAGCAAGAATTACAAGGAACTCTCTTCAAAGGGTCTTATTGCTAAGGACTCTAGTGGAAAACCTATTTTGTGGCGGGACTGGTGGACTCTGGACAACGACAAAGAAGGCGGACTTTTTAATCCGTTCAATAAAAATGCTTCTGCCTTTATGGGAAACGCTTATACCGAAATGCTGGACTCAGGTATCGACGGTTTCTGGACTGACCTTGGAGAACCAGAAGGCGCAAAACCTGAAATCATGTTTGGTAAATACACAGAAAAGGACTTTCACAACTACTATAACTACTACTGGTCAAAAGCCCTTTACGAAGGCATGCACAAAGAACGCCCTGACACACGCCTCTTTATCATGAGCCGTTCAGGTTATACAGGAAGCGGAAAATACAGCGTAAGCGTATGGAGCGGCGACGTTGCAGTAAGCTGGCCAAGCCTAAAACAGCAGATTGCAGAAGGAACAAATGCCGGTGTAAGCGGCCTTGCATACTGGGGAAGCGATGTCGGAGGCTTTACTCCTGAAAAGAGCCCGGACGAACTTTACCTGAGATGGCAGCAGTTTGGTGCTTTTACTCCGATTTATCGTGCACACGGAACAGGCCCTCGTGAACCGTTTGCATTCCCAGAACCATACAGTACAATCGTTGCTGACCACATCAGAACCCGCGAAACTCTTATTCCTTATATTTATTCTACTGCCCGCCAGACAATGCAGGGACTCCCAATGATGCGTGCAATGTACATCGAAGATGAATCTACCCCAAGCGAATATATGGATACTCAGTTTATGTTTGGAGACAGCATTCTTGTTTCTCCAATTACTGCAGAACTTGCTGTACAGACTGAACACAAAACTTACCTTCCAAAAGGAAACTGGTACGACTTCTACACCAATTCAAAAGTAAGTGCAGATGCAGACCAGGTTATTACAACCCAGAACAAGCTTGAAACAATTCCTGTATTTGTAAAAGAAGGTGCAATTATCCCAATGCAGAATAAAAGCAAACAGATTATCAAAGTTTTCCCTGCAGAAGGAATTTCTAATTCATTTGTTCTTTATAATGATGACGGAGTGACAGAGGACTACAAGAAAGGTTCTTTCAGCGAACTCTGTTTGACTCTTGAAGGTAACAACCTCAAGGCAACCATCAGCGGAACAAAGGACTTTCTTGCAAACTCTTACAAAATTATCAATGCAGTTTCTGGAAAAGAACAGACTGTAAGCCTTGCACAGCTTTTAGAAGGAATAGAATTGTAAGGTAGATGGCGAGTAGATTATTCTACACAAAAAAATCGGCGTAATTGCGCCGATTTTTTTAGGCATTCTACTGTACTCGCCTTCTACCAAACACCGCGTTTACAGCTGGAAAGCTCCGATCTGTTTGGCCAGTTCGTCTACGCTA
>JAFNQK010000070.1 GCA_017386165.1 Treponema sp. | reverse complement strand
GGTTACTGGGTAAATCCTGGAAATAATCAGGGATATGCTCCTGTGTGTCCTCGTCCAGATTCATACAAGATCGCTTGTGGAAATGGTTCGTATTTTCTTTTTTCTTGCTTCTTACAAAAATAATTTTAAACTTGTGTGAAAAACTGTTATAATTCACAGTATGTTGAATTCGACAGTGAAAACAATAGGCATTCTTACTTCTGGAGGAGATGCTCCTGGTTTGAATGCCGCTATTCGTGGTGTTTGCTACACTTGTATTGAGAAGTATGGAATTAAGGTTGTTGGCTTTAGGGACGGTTATCGCGGGCTTATAAGCGGTGATTCCTTTGCAGTAACAAAAGAAAATATTAGTGACATTCTTGCAGAAGGCGGTACTTTTTTGGGAACTTCAAGGTGTAAACCTTTTAAGAAACCTGTAGAAGATCCGGAAACTGGTTTGCTTCCTGTGGATGCAATTAAGAAGAATTACAAGAAGTTTAAGCTTGATGCTCTGGTTGTACTTGGTGGTAATGGAACTAACAGTACTGCAAGTCTGCTTGCGCAGGAAGGTTTGAATGTGATTGGGCTTCCTAAGACCATTGATAATGATATCGTTGGGACTGATGTTACTTTTGGTTTTCATACTGCGGTGGATGTGGCTACTGAAGCGATTGACAGGATTCGTTCTACTGCGCGTAGTCATGGTAGAGTCATGGTTGTTGAAGTAATGGGTCATAAAGCGGGATGGCTTGGGCTGTACTCTGCGATAGCTAGTGGTGCGGATGCTTGTTTGATACCGGAAATTCCTTATGAGATTGGTGCTGTTGCAAAGGCTGTGAATGAAGTAAGAAATTCAGGTAAAGGCTTTTCAATTATCGTTGTTGCAGAAGGTGCTCTTTCTGTTGATGAAGCTAAAATGGATAAAAAAGCTTTTAAACGGGCAAGGGCTGCTATGCCTCAGTCAATTGGCTATAGAGTTGCAAAAGAATTGGAAGAGGCTACAGGAGCGGAAGTTCGTGTTAGTGTCCTGGGTTACTTGCAGAGAGGAGGTACTCCTTCTCCGTACGACCGTGTTCTTGCTACCCAGTTTGGAACTACAGCTGCAGAAATGCTTGTAAAAGGTGAGTTCGGAAATCTTGTGGCTATGCAGAATAACGAGATTGTTGGTATTCCTTTGGAAACTTGTGCCGGAAAAGTAAAGAATATTCCTGCGGAGCATCCATTGATTCAGACAGGTCGATCTGTGGGTATTTGCTTTGGCGACTAAAATTTCAAATGAATTATTTTCGTGGGTTCCGAGTGAGAGGGAACAGTTTAAGTGTAAAGGTTGTGCTGTTTGTGGTGCGAAGGGCTGTATTGGGCAGTTACCTGGTATGGGCGGTGTAAATTGTAGTTCTACCTTTAGCTTAAATTGTCTCGCTTGGGACGATTTTTATAATAAAAGTTCATGCAGTGTTCGGAGTCAGATTGATTCGATTAAAGTAAGTCCTGATCAGATTGCGGTTGCTCCAGTAACGGGTGCCAATCAGAATATCGGTTTTGCAAATGAGAAGGACTTTTATCTTCCATATTTTGGTGCTGCTCTTGAATCGGGGATTGGAATCTGTGTTGGTGATGGTGCCCCCGATGAAAAATTGCAATTTGGATACGAGGCCGTTTGCAGCTTAAATACAAAGGCCTATTATTTTTTTAAGCCCTATCCTGATGATATTCTTCAAAAAAGGATTTCCCTTGTAAAAGATACAGCTATGGCAATCGGCATGGATATCGATGCCTACAATATTATCACCATGAGAAATCAGGTGTGCCTTGAGTATAAAACAGGTGAGCAGATAAAGGCTTTTAGAGAATCGTCGGGTCTCCCTTTAATGCTTAAAGGGATTTTTTCAGAACGGGATGTAGGTCTTTGTTCAGATACAAAACCTGATATCTGCGTTGTTTCAAATCACGGCGGACGAGTTGATACTCAGAATATGAGTTCCCTTGAGTTTCTCTTAAAAAATGCAGAAGCCTTGTCTATGTCTTGCGGGGAGGTTTGGGTTGACGGAGGCATTCGCACAAAACGTCATATTCAGACTGCTCTATATTTGGGCGCTTCTAAAGTTCTTATTGCCAGAGGTTTTATTTCCAGACTTATTAAGGGTGGAGTTAAATCTATGGTTGAATACGCTGAAAGTTTGTATAATTAATTATCCTCTTTCAAAATGATACTCTAAAAATCAAAATAACGCTTTCTTTATCAATTTATTTTTTGCTATATCAAAAATCCGGTGTTACAATAGAATTATTCCAGAGTGGGAGGTTCTATTATGTCCCAGTATATTATTGCCCTTGATCAGGGTACAACTTCTTCTAGAGCAATCATTTATGACGAAAAGGTGAACAAAATATCAAGCTCTCAAGAGGAATTTACCCAGTATTTTCCAAAGCCGGGCTGGGTTGAGCATGACCCGGAAGAATTATTTAATTGTCAGCTTTCTGTAATGAAAGATGTTGTTCAAAAATCCGGAATAAATCCAAAAGAAATTGCTGCAATTGGTATTACAAACCAGCGCGAAACCGTAGTTCTATGGGATAAAAATACAGGTAAGCCTGTTTACAATGCAATTGTATGGCAATGCCGTCGAACAGCAGATATCGCAGAACTTTTGATTTGCGGTGGTTACGGTGATATGATCCGTGAAAAAACCGGTCTGCTCCCGGATGCATACTTTTCTGGAACAAAAATCAAATGGATTTTGGATAATGTTCCAGGAGTGAGAGAACGGGCTGAAAAAGGCGAAATCCTTGCAGGAACAATTGATACCTGGCTCATCTGGAAATTGAGCGGCGGAAAAGCTCATGTAACTGATTATACAAATGCCTGTCGTACCATGCTTTTCAATATTCGTACTTTGCAGTGGGATGATGAACTTCTGGAATTGTTAGGCGTTCCAAAATGCATTTTGCCTGAAGTAAAAGATTCTTCCTGTGTATACACAATGACAGATAAAAATATCTGCTGCTTTGAGGCTCCGATTGCTTCTGCGATTGGCGACCAGCAGTCTGCACTTTTTGGACAGGGCTGTTTTAATAAAGGTGAAGCAAAATCTACATACGGAACAGGCTGCTTCCTTTTGATGAACACTGGTACAGAACTTATACAGTCAAAGAACAAATTGATTACAACTATTGCCCTGGGGCTCAACGGAAAAATCGAATATGCTCTTGAAGGAAGCGTCTTTATCGGTGGCGCCGTAATCAAGTGGCTTAGAGATGAACTGGGTATTATCAGTTCTGCGCCTGAATGTGACAAGCTTGCAGAATCGGTACCTGATTCCAATGATGTTATTCTTGTTCCTGCCTTTACAGGCTTGGGAGCTCCTTACTGGGATCCTTATGCCCGCGGAACAATCGTCGGCCTTACACGCGGTGCAAACAAGGCTCACATCTGTAGAGCGGCCCTGGATTCAATTGCATATCAGGTAAAAGACGAACTTGAGTGCATGAAGCAGGATGCCAATATCGATATTCCGATTTTAAAGGTCGATGGCGGTGTAAGCGTCAGCAACGGAATGCTTCAGTTCCAGTCAGATATTTTGGGAATCCCTGTTTGCCGTCCAAAAAATGTTGAAACAACGGCTACCGGTGCGGCATTCCTTGCGGGGCTTGCAGTTGGAATCTGGAAAAGCAAAGACGATATCCTTGCCGTATGGAAAGAAGACAAGTTATTCGAACCAAAGATGGACGAAAAGCAGAGAACCAAGCTTTATTCCAAATGGAAAAAGGCCCTGGAAAAAGCAAAAGCCTGGGAAGATGAATGGGATGAGTAAGTGAGGTAAAGAATGGGAGCAAACGATATGACACAATTTGATGTAATCATTATTGGTGGGGGAGTGAGCGGTGCCTGTATAGCACGGGAACTCTCCAAAACAAAGGCTAAAATTTGCCTTGTTGAAAAAGAAAACGATGTTGCCTGCGGAAGTTCCAAAGCAAACTCGGGAATTGTACACGCAGGTTATGACCCTCAGCCGGGAACATTGATGGCAAAATTAAATGTCCGCGGAACAAAACTTTATCCTGAACTCTCTAAAAAGCTTAATTTTGAATACAAAAATTGTGGCTCCCTCGTTGTGGCTTTTGATGAATCAGGACTTAAGACAGTAAAAACTCTTTACGAACGTGGTGAAAAGAATGGCGTTCCGGAAATGAAGGTCCTTACAGAAGAAGAACTTAGAAAGATTGAACCAAAAATCGGCCCTGAAGCAAAAGGTGCCCTCTACGCAAAAACAGCCGGAGTTGTAAATCCTTATCAGGCAACCTGGGCTTTTGCCGAAAGTGCAGTCATTAACGGAGCAACCTTCCTCCGAAATACAACCGTTCATTCAATTACCAAGAAAGAAGACGGAACTTTTGATGTAAAATGCGGAAATGATATCATCAATGCAAAGTATGTTGTAAACGCAGCCGGCTTGCACGCAGACGCGATTAGCAAGATGGCTGGTGCCCGCAGTTTTGAAATCAAACAGCGTCGCGGTGAATACCTTCTTTTTGATAACGAAATCGGCTCTTATGCTCAGCATGTAATTTTCCAGACACCAACTGCTCTTGGAAAAGGCGTTCTCGTAACTCAGACTGTTGACGGAAACCTTTTGGTTGGTCCTTCGGCAGATGATCAGGACGGCGACAAGCTCGATTACACAGGAACAACAAGAAAGTCTCAGGACGAAGTATATGCCAAGTCGGCACTTTCAATTCCATCGATTCCAAAGGCATTCCTCATCAATTCTTTCTCAGGAATCCGTGCCATCGCCATGGAAGAAAACGGCAAAGGCGTAAATGACTTTATTATAGAAGAAGATGCAGAAGTAAAGCATTTTATCAATGTTGCAGGTATTTGTTCTCCGGGGCTCAGTGCCGCACCTGCAATCGGTGAATATGTAGTTCAGCTTTTGAATAAGGCCGGTCTGGAAGCACAGTTTGATGCAGAGGGAGCTGTAATTCCTCGTTCTGACTTTAAGGATGAACGAGAAGGCATTCCAAACTTTAAGCTTGCATCTCTCGACCAGAAGCATGCCCTTATCAAAAAGAATCCTTTGTTTGGTCAGATTATCTGCCGTTGTGAAACAATTACAGAAGCAGAAATCGTTGCTGCAATTAAGAGTCCTCTGGGAGCTCGTGATCTCGACGGTGTAAAACGAAGAACCCGAGCTGGAATGGGACGCTGTCAGGGAGGATTCTGTATGCCTCGTGTAACAGAAATTATTTCCCGCGAAACTGGTATTCCAATGACCAGCGTTACAAAATTTGGCGGAACATCTTTTGTTCTTGAATCTGAAAAATAGGAGTGCAGCATGAAAAACGAAATTTATGACATGATAATTATTGGTGGCGGACCTGCTGGACTTGCTAGTGCAGTTAGTGCAAAACAGAATGGTCTTGATAAAATCCTTATTCTTGAACGCGATGTTCGTCTCGGAGGTGTTCTTCTTCAGTGTATTCACAATGGATTTGGGCTTCATTATTTTAAGCAGGAACTTACCGGTCCTGAATACGCATATCGTTTTGTTCAGCAGATAAAAGAACTTGGAATTGAATCAAAGGTAAATACAATGGTTCTTTCTGTTGATGAAGGCCTCGATATCAAGGGAACAGAAGGCGACGGCCACGCAGAAGGGGATATTCCTCTTCACACAGTTTGTGCAATCAACAACAAAGACGGCCTTATGTACCTTTCTGCAAAAACTGTTGTAATCGCAACCGGTTGCCGTGAAAGAACCCGCGGTGCAATCAATATTCCTGGAACTCGTCCTGCAGGTGTAATTACTGCGGGTGCGGCTCAGCGCTTTGTTAATATTGACGGCTACATTCCTGGAAAGAAAATCGTAATTCTTGGATCAGGTGATATCGGTCTTATTATGGCCCGCCGAATGACTCTCGAGGGAAGCAAGGTTCTCATGTGCTGCGAAGTTATGGCAAAATCAAGCGGTCTTGCCCGAAATATCACTCAGTGTCTCGATAACTTTGGAATTCCTCTTTTGCTTCAGACAAATGTAATCGAAATCCACGGAAAAGACAGAATCGAAGGCGTTACTATTGCTAAAATCGATGACAAAATGCAGGTGGTTCCTGGAACAGAGCAGTATGTTGAATGCGATACACTCCTGCTTTCTGTTGGCCTTATCCCAGAAAACGAAGTCAGCAAGACTGCCGGCGTAGAAATGAATCCAAAAACTCGCGGACCTGTTGTGGACGCAAAAATGATGACTACAATTCCTGGAATTTATGCATGTGGAAATGCTGCCTGGGTTCATGACCTTGCAGACAATGTAACAAAAGAAGCTCTCCTGGTAGGAAAATCTGCTTCTGAATATATCAAGGCAATTTAGGCAGGAGGTTTAGAATGAATATTGGCGAAGAAGTAAAAATGACCTGTATCGGTTGTCCAAAAGGCTGTCAGCTTTCTGTAACAAAAATCGGAAAAGGCCTCTCAAAAGAAGATTTTAAGATTGAAGGAAATTCTTGCAAAATCGGTCTTGAATATGCCTACAAAGAAATGACAACTCCGATGCGAGTTTTGACTTCTACAATTCGGGTTAAGGGCGGCGAAAGAGTTCTTGTTCCGGTAAAGTCAGAACCTGAAGTACCAAAAACAATGCAGCTTGCCTGTATGGAAGTGATTAAACGTACAGTGGTAAATGCTCCAGTTCACGCGGGTGATATCTTGATAAAAGATATCCTCGGAACCGGCGCAAACATCATCGCCGGGGAAGATGTTCTGTAAACTTTTCGATAAATGAAGAAGGCCTCCTAAAAGGAGGCCTTTATTTTTAGAACTTAGCTTTTCTTAATCGTACCTTTTCGATGTCTTCGCAGAACAATTCACGTAAATCGTTCAATCCCAAAGCCATCAAAGCCATGCGGTCAATACCGATACCCCAGGCAAGAACAGGAGCGTCGATTCCCATAGCCTTTGTTACTTCTGGACGGAAGATTCCTGAACCACCAAGTTCAAACCAGCCCAAAACAGGGTGCTTGATGTGAACTTCTACAGATGGTTCTGTGAATGGGAAGTATCCTGGAACATATTTAACTTCTGTAGCGCCTGCAATTTCAGTTGCAAACATCTTTAAGAAGCCAAGCAAGGTTCTGAGGTTTGCTTCTTCACCGATTACGATACCTTCTGTCTGATAGAAGTCAGAAAGGTGTGTAGCATCAACTTTGTCGTAGCGGAAACAGCGGGCAATACCAAAGTATTTTCCAGGAATTGTTGCCTTGTGAAGCTGGTGAGCTGACAAAACAGTTCCCTGAGAGCGCAGAATCAGGCGGCGGGTAAACT
>JAFNQK010000069.1 GCA_017386165.1 Treponema sp. | reverse complement strand
GTGAAGGAAGTTATTCTTTCTCAGGGCTTCCAAGCGGTACCTACACCCTGTACACCAGCTCCGGCGACGGCACTCTAAATACCAGTACCGTAACCGTAAGCGGCAGCTACAGCCTCTCAGCCCCAGCAAATGGCTTTGCGGTTCTGGACCCACAATAAGGTTAGGGCAAATGCATGGTGGGGTGTAGAATGAGCTAAAATTAGAGTTTCCCCGGGATTTGACCGGGGGATTTTTTTCTCTTGTTTTGATAGAGAAAAACAATGAAAATACTTGAAAACCGTTCGGTATATTGTTAAACTTTGATTAATTCTATAAATAAGAGGAAAAATTATGAAAAAGTTTAACAAGATTTTGTTTGCTTTAGTGTTGGCTGCTGCAGGTTTTACATCTTGTGGCGGAATCTCTGGAAACTTTGATGCAGAAGTTTCTTCATCGAACGTAGATGTTTCTCGTTCTCTTGGTCAGGTAGATCAGATTGTTAGAATTTCTTCTGACTTGAATCCTGGTTATGGCAATGCTGTTTATTTTACAGGTACCTTTAACGAAGGTAACGAATGGACAACAGCAGTTCGTGGTTCTTATGACAACGGCTGGTATGTAGAAGTAAATGCTTCTGCAGCTTTCGAATGGAAGGCTCTTACTGGTTCTTATGATTTGGGTGAAATCGTATCAATTTCTGGATCAAACCTCGTTTGGGAAAACGGAGAAAATCATGTTCAGAATGTAGATACAAAATACATTTATCTTCTTTCTAGCCCAGGATATGCAAAGTACGGTCAGGTTTGCTATTTTACAGGTACTTTCAACGAAGGAAATAACTGGCAGACTGCAATCAATTCTCAGTATTTTTCATGGGAAACTTACAGATGGTATGCATATGTAACAACTAATTCAGAAAGCTTTGAATGGAAGGCACTTAAAGGCTTTGGTTCTCATGGAGAAACTTATGACGCTCCATTTAACGGCTTAAACTGGGAAGAAGGTTCAAACCACACAGAAGCTGATGCATATTCTTTTGAATACGGCTGGACTCAGCTCGATTCTGGATATTTCAGTGCTTACTATGATAAGGATACAATTCACTTGTATGGTTCTGGTGAAGTTAATGGTATGAACAGAAAATACCAGGATGTAGATGCAACTTTGATTGAAATTCTTGCAGAAGACAAGGTTATCTATTCAGCAAGATATTTTGATGTAAAAGAAAACGGAATTTATTTCCCTGTTGATAAGTTTGACTATAAAGTATACACAGTTCAGTTAGTTCCAATTTCAATTTATGGTACACGCGGAAAGGTAAATACTTACAAGTTCTCTCCAGCAATGGTTCGTTTTGATAGAGCTTCTTTCACAATGGGTTCTGACTCAGATGAAGCAGAAGACAATGCAGAACACAATGTAACAATCAGCGAAGGCTATTATATCGGAAAATACGAAGTAACAGACAAAGAATTTGTTGAATTGTTCGGTTCTTCAAGCAGCTGGCTTGGCTACAAGATTTCTGTAACAGACTACTGTCCAGCAGTTTGTGTTACATTCCCATTTGCAATTGCATATTGTAACAAGCTTTCTCTTAAGTATGGCCTTGAACCAGTTTATTCAATCGACGGTGTTGATTTTGAAACTGTAACCTTCAGTGATATCCGCTATTTGTCTGCAGAAGAGTCAGCTAAGTGGAAGGCTCCTTCTGTAAACTGGGATGCAAACGGTTTCCGTCTCCCAACAGAAGCAGAATGGGAATATGCCGCTGTTGTTGGACAGGCAAAGTTTAAGTTCAGCGGAAGCGATGATCTTAATAAAGTAAGCAACGGTATGATTTTCAAGGCTTCAGAAGTAGGTTCTTATCAGGAAAACATGATGGGAATTTATGACATGACTGGTAATGCTGAAGAATGGGTTTGGGACTGGTATGCTCCATATTCAACAGAAGAACAGGAAAACCCAAGAGGTCCTGCAACAGGAACTTCACATGTTACTCGTGGTGGTGGATTCAGTTTCTCTGCTGAAAAGTACTTTACAAATGTGTACCGCCATCCAACTGCAGGTTATTCAAGCTCAACCGGTTTGCGTCTTGTAAGAAAGGCTTTCTAGTCTTTTTATGGAGCTTATCTAAAACTTATAGAAAAGCTCCATTTCTGGCCTATAAAAGCTCCTCCTCCGCCTAAAAGAATATTTCCTACCGGTGTGTGGAAGGCGAGATAGGCATTGATTCCTGTATCCAGACTATAATCGTTGTCTGTTTGCAGGAGTCCAAGGCTTGTCTGTGTAATAAAAGTTAATGGAAGATTTGCTTTGTTCAAAAGAACGTATTTAAAGCAAAGTCCACCTACAGCGTAATTCTTGTAAAAAGAGCCATATCCGTATCCAGCTAATCCATTAAATCCGGAAATATCCGTCCATCCATCTAAAAGTCTGTTGTCAAAACTGTTCAATCCGCCGTTAAAAAAGTACCCGATGCCCATTTTATCCGGAATCACTTCAAAGTTCTGCTCGCATGCAACATTAAATTTGTAGATTAAGTTTTCTGTAAAACCGGTGCCAAGGCAGGCGTTAATGTTTGTTCTTATTCCCTGAAGCCCCGTTGTTTCGTCTTTTAATGTTCCGGCTCCCAAATCTATGTAACCGTATAAATTATGAACAGAAGAATCGATTTTGTGCAGCCGGGTGTAATCATACTTTGCGCCAGACTGGACAACTAAGTAGTCGTTTAGGTTTGTTTTTATTCCTGCCTGGGCACTGGCTCCAAAATCGTCATCGGCCAGTAGTGTTGAATAGGTCAGATAGTTTGCAGGCGATAAAGTTCCGTATTTAGCCTCTCCAATAAAATTAAGGCTGAGGGTAAAATCTCTGTTTTTGTACAAAACAGGTTCTACTTCCAGGTTGGCACTGAAAAATCTGTCTGTAGAAAAAATCAGGCATAGCGGAAAAAAATCCTTCCAGATTAAGCCCGCGGTGAAAAATGGCAGCATGATAAATTTTGGACTTTCGGAATTGCTAAAGCTGCATTCCAGAGCCGGGTGTCCGCCAACAAAGAGGCAGTTTTTACTGGTGTCGTAATGGTTTGCAAGAATTTCAAGTTCGTATTTGTTCTCTAGAGAAAGATCTGGAGAGATTTCTTTAAGCGTGTAGGTCAAAGTGCTCAGATTGTAGGTGTAGCACAATTCATCCAGCTTGCGGTTTAAGAGTTTTATCATGTGACCGTTCAGTTCTTTTTCGATAAAGAATGAAAATTCTGAGCTTTTTGGAATCTGTTTTGTGCTGTTAAAAGAAATGTCTTTTACGCTGACAGATTGAATAGTCGGGTTTTTAATTTTTGAATATTCTCCGAGTCGATTGTAGTCTCTTGGAGTAATTTCTTTTCCCTGCTGTTTTAATTTTTGTGCAAGGAGTTTTATTTCTTCTTTGTGTTCGTTAACCGCTTTTTCTCCGATGGCAATTATTTCTTTTTGATTTCCAAAATTACCCGCAGAAAGAGCAGAAAGCTCCGGCCTGATCAGAATATCGGCGTCGGGGTATTGATTCATCGTGTTTTGAGCGATTATGAGATTGATTGACTGGATAAATGTTGAATTAATAGAAGAAAAGTTTTCTTTGGAAACGCCGATTTTCCCAAGAACGTCCATGGCGATTATTGTATCGGCTCCCAGTTCCTTTGCGATCTTTATCGGAAGGTTATTGGAAAGCCCGCCGTCGTATCCGAGATGCCCGTCACCGGTCGGAAAGGGAGAAAAAACGAGAGGAACGGCCATGCTGGCTCTTATGCTTGTGATTATAGAACCGTGATCGCAGATGATTGTGTCGCCGGTAAACACGTCGGTGCAGATGATTCTAAGAGGAATTTTGAGTTTGTCAAAATTTGTTACAGGGGTACTGTGCAAAAGGCAGTTAGAAAGCATCGTTGTAATTTTCTGATCCCCAACAAGTCCCGGCTGGGAACCAAATCCCTTTTGAGAAAAATCAAGGGAAGCAAAATTGGAGTGATAGTTCATTCCATAAAGGCTTGGTGGAAGTTTTTTATTGGTAGAAGACTGGTTTACAAGTCCTACAATGTCCATTTCTGTAAGAAGAGTTCGGATTTCTTTTGGAGTATATCCGCTACAATAAAGAGAAGCGATTATCGAGCCCATGCTGACCCCAATCACCAGGTCAGGTACGATTCCTTCTTCTTCTAGTGCTTCCAGCAAAGGAATCTCTGCAAGGCCGTTGGCACCTCCGCCGCTCAAGACAAGAGCCACCTTTGGTGCCGATTTTTGTCCGTAGCAGAAAGGACACCACAAAATAAGAAAAGCATAAACTGTTAAACAAACTCGTTTGATATTCATGCCTAAATTTTTATTCAAAAAAGTCCGCTTGTAAACCCCTTTTGTTTAAAAGTAACCGAAGTTACCTCTCAAAAAAAATAGTTATTCACAATTAGTTTGCTTTATTTTAAAAATCAAAATAAAATAAGAAGATTGAAGTTAATAAAAAAAGTGAGGAGATACTTCATGAAAAAAAATGGGAAATCTTTATTAAAGATGGTTTTGCTCTTTGCGGCCATGGCAAGTTTTGTTCTAGCCGGCTGTGAAAGAGATATTAATCCGGGCTCACTGGAATATGGAACACTTTCTGTAAAATCCAGTGAAATGACAGACAGCTCTCGTGCAATTTACGCAAGTGAGATTGCTTATGCGAAAGCAACTGTTACCGGTTATAGTTCTAAAGGCGAAAAGTTTACTAAAAACAGTGCGTTGACAGCCGTTTCTGGCGGAAAAGGTTCTGGCCTTAAGATTGAAAGTATTCCTGTATGTAAAAATGCTGTCGTAACTGTACAGGCTTACAGCGATGCCGGAAATACTCTGATTGCCGGAATTAAAATCAGCGCGATTACAGATATAAAGGCCGATACAACAACTTCGGTAACTGTAGACTGGGATACAACAAAGATAGGAACTGTTTATGAAGCCCTTCTTGCAGCAAATGTAAACACAAATGCTCTAACTTTAGATCAAGTTTCTTCCATTAATGATGCAATCCCAGAAGAAACTCATGCAAGCTTGATTAATGCATCTCAGATTGCAACTGATTATAAGGCTGAATCTCTCGGGGCAGCTTCTTCTTATAAATTGACAGCTGGTTCTGTAAAAGTTACCTGTTATGAATATGACGGCAAAACCTTGCAGATTAACGATCCGCTGAGTTCTACTGCAACTGCAAGCGTAGCTTCAAGTCCTGTAACAATCTCAAATGTCGCTCCAGGAACCTGGACTCTTTATGTTCTGGATGGAACAACAGTAAAGACGACAAAGACTGTGTCAGTCACTAGTGAGGGAACTGCTAGTGTTACGTTAGGAACAAAAACTTATGATGGTATTCAGATTCAGGTTGCTAAATCTCTTGGGTACGATCAGATTCATTACTGGGAATGTTCAGATACAGTTAATTATCCAAATACTTCATGGCCTGGAGTAAAGATGCTTTCTGACTGGTGTGATGACGATTATATTTACAATTTTGAAGGCTGTTCGAAAGTTAGTCTTTTGATCACAAAGGATTCTGGAGATAAACTTTGTTCTAAGAATATTTCTATTACTGCTAAAGGTTCGTACCGTATTACTTCTAGCGACGCAAGTGATTCTACTTATATTTCAAATCTTCCTCCTGAGCCAACTGCTCCGACTGTTTCTATTTATCCTTCCAATGGTAGTAAAATTGCTTTGAACGGAAGCATCTCTGTAACTTTTGACGATGGAAACGATACAATCACTTCTGCAAAGGTTACTGTAAACGGCACAGAATACGATATGGGTACTACTGCCGGAACCTGGACAAAATCTCTTAGTGATATGGGAATTATTTCTGAAGGTGTGTCTGTAGATGTTGTTGCAACTGTTACAAACAGCGTAGGTACAGGAAGTGACAACGCAAGTTTGACTACTAAAGAAGCAAGTAAGCTTATTTCTAATTTTAATCAACTTACAATTTTCCAGGTAATGGTAAGTCATTTTCAGGACGGAGATACATCTATAGGATATACAAATGCCTATGGTCCAAGTGGTCAGACTTATGGAGGCGATTTACAGGGAATTATAAATTCTCTTGATTATCTTCAGGATTTAGGGGTAAATGCACTTTGGATGACTCCAATCTTTAATTCAAATTCTTCAAGTTCTGGAGACCAGATGGGTTCTACAGGCTATTATACTTACGATTATTTTAATATTGACCCAAGATTTGGAACTATTGCAAAATTTGAAGAATTAGTTGAAGACTGCCACGAACGTGGTATAAATGTAATTCTTGATGGCGTTTTTGGACACTGGGGAGCAAATGTTGCATCTTCTCCTAATGGAAAAACACCGACTCGTTCTCATGGTCAATATAAAGGTTGCGATTATCCTGCAAGTTTAGACTTCTTTAAAGAGGTTGCTGAATATTGGATTAAAAACTATAAAATAGACGGTTGGCGTTTGGATCAGGCTTACCAGGCGGGTGCAAGAGGTGAGGATGGTGGAGTTTATACAGGCTCTACAAATTACTGGCCTCAGATTAGAGCTACTGTAGAAAGTGCAGCTGCTTCCAATGGTACAAAAGGTACTGACTGGGGAACTTTGGGTTATATGGTTGGAGAAGTTCTTGATGGAAATCAGACTAATATACAGAATTGGGTTGTTGTAAATGATGGTTTAAAATCATGTTTTGATTTCCCAAGCAGATATAAATTGTGTAATGCTATTGTGGGTGGTTCAGATTGGGCTGATTCTGCAGGTAGTGATACATTTGTTTCTGCAATGACTTATACATATAATACGTATTCTACAAAAGGCTATACCCATTCTGAAGGATATTATCCGAATCTCTTCTTCAGTAACCATGACCTTTTACGGTTTGGAGATTTGATAATTGATTGGAAGGGATATTCTTATGGTTCTGATGATTATGTTGGAAAATATAAGGTAGCACTTGCTTCTATGGCTGCTTATACAGGACCTATTACGCTTTACATGGGTGATGAATGGGGAGAGGCAACTCAGGGAATAAGTTTGATTACGGCAACTTCAACTCCTGTTGGTAAAGGTGCATATTGGGATAATTCAAGCCGCACAAGTGGTTGTATTACAAAAGCAACAACGGGTACTGCAGCTGAAAAAGATGTTTTAGCATACACAAAGAAACTTTTGTCATTAAGAAATGACCACGAGGCTTTATGGAATGGTTCTTCTACTGTTCAGTCAAGTTCGTCATCAGACTTATTTGTAACAAAAAAAGTAGGTGGAGGGGAGACTATTTATGTTGGAATAAATAATGGAACTTCTTCAAAGACCTTCTCTGCAAGTGGTACAGATTTGATTTCTGGTCAGACTTACAGTGGCACCGTAACAGTTCCAGCTTTAAGTGCTGTTTACATTCTTGCTCAGTAATTACTTGCTTAAAAAAAATAGTATTTCCGGTGATTTCGATACGACCTTCGGTCTACTAAATCACCGGCTTCTATGGCGGTGGTTGGTACTTCGATGAGCTCAGTAACTGTAGGTTCAACCTCCGCTATAGTGCGGTTACAGGTCATTCTTCTTTTAGACAACCTTTTTTTTATATTAGTTAATCGTTTATAATAAAATCATGAATAAAAAAATCCTTTTTCAAAAAATAATTTTCTTTTCAGTTTTGCTTATACTTGCGAGTATTCTTTCTTCTTGTGTTTCAGCTCCTAAAGATACTTCTTCCAAAATTGAATTAAACGATGCAGAAGCAATTCTTTCTTCTATGTCTACCGAACAGAAGGTTGCTCAGCTTTTTATTATTACACCGGAGCAGCTTACAAAGAGTTGTGTTAAAAGCGTTCCGCGCAGATATTATAAGGATTTTGAAAAGTGCCCGGTGGGAGGTTTTATTCTTTTTTATAAAAATATCAAAAATCCTAAACAGCTTAAAAAGTTTACTTCGAGATTAAAGAATGTTTCGGTGGTTCCTCCGATTCTCGCTGTTGATGAAGAAGGTGGGCGGGTTGCTCGGCTTGCGCGTTCCAAGCATTTTTCGCTTCCAAAGTACAATAGTATGCAGGCGGTGGGTGAGACTGGCCTTTCTCAAAATGCTTTTTCTGCCGGCCAGACAATTGGCGGCTACCTTTATGATTATGGCTTTGACCTGGATTTTGCTCCGGTTTGTGATGTAAATACTAATCCAGAAAATATTGTAATTGGTGACCGTGCGTTTGGAAGCGATCCTGTTCTGGTTTCTGAGATGTCCGGGGCGTTTTTGAATGGACTTCATTCCAAAGGAATAAAAGGCTGCTTAAAGCATTTTCCGGGGCATGGGGATACAAAAGGGGATACTCACCTTGATTATGTTTCTGTCATCAAAGACTGGGAAGAACTCAAAACTTGCGAGTTAATTCCTTTTGTTGATAATTTAAAACAAGCCGATTGTGTTATGGTTGCTCATGTAACTTGCCTTGCGATTGATGATGAGGTTCCTGCTTCTCTTTCTTGTGAATTGATTACCGCAAAACTCCGACAGGAACTAGATTATCAAGGTGTAATCGTGACTGACGGATTAAATATGGGTGCAATCGAAAAGAATTACGGTTCTGGCGAGGCTTGTGTTCTTGCTTTTGAGGCCGGAAATGATATTCTTCTTATGCCGAATGATTTTAACGCAGCATATAAAGCAGTGCTTTCTGCGGTTCAGTCTAATCGTATCAGCATGTCCCGCCTTGACCAGAGCGTCTTAAGAATTCTCAAGTTAAAAGGATTTTAAGCGAACCAGTCTTCTATACTTAAAACAATATTTTAAAATGATAGAAGAAAATTTCCCTTGCATTCTACATATTTGGCCTTACAATTAAAGGAGAGAAACTGTCTCAAAATAAAAGTTTTGGAGAATTTTATGAAAAAAGTGCTGGCTCTTTTAGCCTCTCTTTCATTGTTTTTTATTAGTTGCGTAAATCCACTTTCAAATGATTCCAAAGAACAGTACGGATCGATTTCTATTCAGAATAGCGAATCCCGTGCAATGGATGTTTCAACAATCACCAGTGCTGATGTTGTCGTTTCCGGCTATGGAATGGAAGATATCACCAAAACTGGCGTATCTGTTACTGCCGGAAAAGGTTCAATCGTAATTACAAAAATCCCTGCAGGAACAAATCGCGTTGTAACTGTAAAAAGCAATATTGATGGTGCCGTGATGCGTGCCGTGGTTGATATTGTTGCAGATACTACAACAGAATGTACTGTTACTTGGAAAGGTACTGCAGTTGGAAATATTTTTTATGAACTTATAAAAACTCAGAATGTTGCAGTTTCTTCTATTTCTAAGACAGCTTTTGATTCCTATATACCTCAAGTTCATTCAAGTTTAGTTAATGCTGCACAGATTGCCAGCGACTATAAAAATAATTCACTTGGAACAGCTGATTCTTATATTCTTGAACATGGAACTGTAGCCGTAAATACAAATGGTTTGAGCGGCTGGAAAGTTCAGATTACAGATATTGCAAGTGAAGTAAAAGAAATTACTTCAAATTCTGAATCTTATGAATTACAAGCTACTCCTGGAACCTGGAAAGTCTGGGTTTACGATGCTAGTGGTAATTTGAGAGAAGATAAAATCCAGAACATTGTTATTGCAGCCGGATATACAACGCAGGTTGATATCAATTACGAAGAAGGCGGAACTCCTGTAACTGGAAAGATTATTGTACATGTGCC
>JAFNQK010000068.1 GCA_017386165.1 Treponema sp. | reverse complement strand
CTTCCATAAATTCGCTTTGTTCCTTCGGGCGGTTGACCTTTCAATTTCAACGCTAGAAGGACATATTCCTCTGGTTTTGATTATTGGGCAGTGGATTTGTCGTGAGAACTTTATCTGCGGATTCTTCACTACTCTCATGCTATGCGCTACACTTTTATTGTTCTGCAAGATGCATGTAAGTCGGACTCAGGAAGTTGCTGCCAGATTTTGTCTTGATAGAATGAATCAGGAAATGTTTGATATTGACCGGCAGATAGACAGGAAAGAAGTAACAGAAGAAGAAGGAGAAGCCTTAAAAGAAAAAGTACGGAACCAGATAGACCATTACAGCTCTATGGATGGTTCTGCAAAATTCTTGTTGGGAACAATGGGCGCATTTACCGTATTATATATTATTGCTGTTGGCGGAGGCGTTGCCGTAGGAGTTCTGGACAGAAACATGTACTGGAAAGATGCCCTGGATCAATATGTAATGCTTTCAAGCGGATACCTGGTACTGTTTGTAGTTCCTCTGTTTCTTACTTCTCTTGGATTTAAAACAACGAAGGTAAATTAAGTAAATACTGGCATTATGGGCATCTTCAATGTTTTGAGTTATGCGTCATAATGCCAGTTAATTATCAGTCGTCTTCCCATTCAAAATCATCTTTGAAGTTCTTATTCACCTTTTTGTATTCATTCGGATAATGAACTTTTATGTACATTTCCCACCATGCCATCAGAGTGTATGAGAGTGCATGAGATTTATTGAATGCGTAACCTGCGAATGGAATCAGGATTTCGAATATTTCAACAGCTTGTTCTTCTGTTATGCCCTTCTGTACAGCCCTTTCGACGAAGTCTTTCTTTTTAGCCATCAGAACATCAAGCTTCTTTTTTACTAAAGCACGACGGAACATATCTGCTTCTCCAAGAGAATACCCTGCCAAGGTTTGTGCAATCTGCATAATCTGTTCCTGATATACAGGGAGGCCATAGCTTTCATTTAATAACTCTTGGCATCCAGGAAAATCATCTCTGTTACGACATCCTTCTTTTGTTTCTATAATGGTTGGAATGTAATCCATTGGTCCAGGCCGATACATCGTATTCATAAGAACAAGGTCTGAGAAGGTTTCTGGTTTGAATTGCTTTAGAATCTTTTTCATTCCTTGGCTTTCAAACTGGAAGATATCAGTCGTGCTGCCTTTAGCGAATGCTTCGATTGTAGTTTTATCTTTCAATGGAATAGTTTTGTAATCAAAATCTTCTTTTGTATTTTTTGAAATTTCATCCGAAAGTTGCTTTAGTTTTGTCAGTTCTTTAAGACCGAGTAAATCATTTTTATAAAGGCCGGCGTATTCCAGCATATCAAAAGTATATTCTGAATATAACCAGTTGGTTTTCTCATCCTTCAGAACAGGAACATATTGAGAAGCGGAATTATTTGTTACAATGTATCCGCTTGCATGTAGCCCCTTGTTGCATTTTACGCTTTCCAGACATAGGGCGATTTTTACAAGTTTTTCATTCTTTTTGTCACGGAAGAAGCCCTGAAGTTTGACGCCATCCCAATGAGGTATTATGGCATTGTCGAAAATATTTGAGCTGCTATTTATAAGCCGTTCAAGAGATAGTCTTGGAATCCAGAAGTTGTGAATTGTCTTTGTAATTTCCTCTATCTCTTCGTCGGGATAATTAAGATATTTTCCTGCAATCTTAAGAACCTGCCAGCACTTTAATGTTCCAAAAGATTCTATTCTTATTACATTCTCAGAGCCATACTTTTCTTTAAGATGATTCACTACTTTGTCTAACTGTTCATAATCGTAATCGATATCGAAATCCGGATTACACAGGCGTTTTGGATTTGTGAAACGTTCATAAATTAGACCATGTTTTAGAGGATTTACATTTGTAATTCCAAGCAGGTATGACACAAGCGAACCTGGAGCACTTCCCCGTCCAGGTCCGTGCTCAATTCCGTTTTGTGAACACCAGGTTACTAGTTCGTGGTGCAAGAAGAAGATTCTTTCCCAGTGATGAGTGATGATATCGTTCACTTCATATTCCAGTCTGGCGATGGCCGCATTTATATCTTCAAACTCGTTTGCCTTTGATTCGAGTCCTTCATAAGCAAGAGCTTTAAGCGTTTGTTCTGCATTGTCAAAATCTGGAAGGCTATCCAAAAGTCTTTCATGTGCTCCTGGTGTAGTAAAATAGTCTTCCGGGAAGATGAATGAAATCTGTTCTTCAATGTGATGAAGATTTTCTAAGAGTTCGGAATGATCAATTTTTTCTAAGAACGGGAGAATCTCTGTGCCATCGATGAAGTAATGTTTACTTTTTATCTCTTCCGGAGTTTTAAGATAAAGTCTCATAGCCGCAAGAGCATCTGAATCTTCCTTTTCGATAAATCTGACAGGATTGGTGATTACACATTTTGTGGTATCAAGATTTTCAGCGATTTCAGGATGAGCTTCCAAACTGGAAAAATCAATCTGTGTATAAAGATTATCGCCGAATAAATCCTGAAGTTCTTTATCAGAATAGAGCGATGTGCAAACAAAATGAGAAGCTTCATCTTTTGTGAGCGGTAGTTCAGTTACGGTAATCGGGCAGTTATTGGCTTCCTGAATTTCAAGTGAGTGCCTGCAAAGAATTTTATATGCTTCTAAATCTTTGCAAAGAAGATTTACTTCGTTATTTCCAAATGCAATTTTCTGTCCGACTATCGGCTTGATATTATTGTGTTTACAAAGCAGGTAAAACTCAATTACTCCGCTGAGAGTTCTGTCTGTAAGGGCAAGCGCCTTCATATTCAAAGACTTTGCTTTTTTAACAAGGTCTGGAATACGGGCAATACTCTCCCCTATTGAAAAATCAGACATTATATCCAGTGGAATATATTTGCTCTCAGGAGTTCCTTCCGGGCAGTCAAACGTATATAAATCCATTTCATCACCTCACAAAGCATTATACGAGGTGATAACTATCATATAGTGATATTGTTTGAATTTATTTTACCGCTTCCTTTAATTTTTCAAGTACCTTTACCATTGCAAATGTATCAAGTTCACAGTAGCGCAAGAGGTGTTCTCGCCATTCTTCAAGCTCTTTCTTGTCCATTTTCTGCATTGCTAAGAAGGTATCACTTGCTTCTCCACCATTGTGAACCCCGTCGAGATTGTGATAATTCAAACTCGGGTCATCTGGAAAAAGCGCCGGAAGAACATATTTGATCGAATACGAGCCAAGCATTTCCTTTGTATAATACCATCGCTTTTGGAATGGAATCATGATATCTTTGATGTTATCGTGAATGTTCATCAGGTGGTCGTGCAAATCTGGATAAAGCTCTGCCAAATCTCGGATTTTTCCTTTTTCAAATCCCATATTGTAAGCTGTAGTACAAACATCAAGCGGAATATCTTTACAAAGCTGCTCTGCAATCTGACGGCGTGGATCACTTCCCGGGTAAGCCAGACATTCTTTGTGCTTGAGTTCACCACCCTCCTTTTCGAGGTAGTGAAGCGAATACTGAAAAACAATCTGCTGATATGGACTTGATTCATCGTAAAGCGGAATAGCCGGATTGAAGGTCTCAAAATCAAGGAAATATAGAGGATAACTTAGAGTGTCCAAAAAGCCTTTTATCTGTGCCTTATCAATCTGAGCTGGTAGATTTTTTATCTCCATCTCAACCTGCTGAAGATATTTTCCTGTCAGAACACCGGCATCGTACAGCTGCTCAAAAGTGATGTAGCCGTTATCGTAATACCACTGCTTGTTTCTGAGACGGGAAATTTCCCATACTGTATGACTGGCATCCTGCGGCATATCTACAGCACAATGCTCCCAGTAACCGCATTCATAAGGATCAGAACACTGGTCTCCTACTTTGCATTCTGGTTCAGTTTTGCTTTTGAGATATTCGCGGAACTTTTTAATGTTCTCTTCTACTTCGCCAAGTTTCGATTTTGCCAGTTCTGTCAAATCAATAATCTTAAATAGCTTATCAAGTTCCAGGTCGCCATGACGGACATAGGTGTTATCAATATGAACAAGGCAGACTTTCTGTACATCATACCCAAGCTTTGTAAGAACATAATGCTGATAGGAAACATCGTGCTCGTAAATCCAGTGCACGGACGTGGAACTCTTAACTTCGTAAAGTTCAACTTTCTTGTTTCCAAGATTACGGAGAATGTCCACGCTGCAGAAACACCTGTCATAACTGAATGAGGCCTCACAGATGTTCTTCACGCCATCATCAATCAGTTTTTGAGTTGCAGGAATCATGTCCCCAAGGTTGTCTGTAAAAGGAACTTCTGTATATTCTCCAAACAGTCCCATCGCCAGGTCACCGACATCGTTACCAGTAGAGAGAACAGCCTGATTCATAACGCTGTCATCAAACTCATCCGGCATGTGTTCTTTAAGCCAAAGCATCTTAGGACATTGAATACAATTACAATAACGTGATTTTGAAAAATGCTGGGTGGACATAGTGTTCTCCATATTTAGGATAAATCAGTATCCAAAGTTATGAATACTGCATCTGGCCAATTATTTGATTGGACTGCGTTTCTCTTTAAAAGGCGTTCATGAAAAGAATCAACTAAATCTACAACTAGAAGTTCGCATTTTATTGATAATGCAAAATATAAACATTGTTTTATCATTCCACGCCCAATTCCTTTATGTTTCATCGATTCATGTATCATAATATTAGGAATGTAAAGCTGCTGATTTTTTTCAGAATAAACTACTTTTATGAGGATTTGTTCATTATTATTTACGTAGATGTATAATTCAGAATTCCGGATATCTGTTGAGTAACCATTAACTTTATCTTTGTAAGGTTCCAAATAAGAATCTAGACGAAGTAACAAAGCGTGTAAGACATCTTCTGAGCTTTTTAATTCAATTGCATATCCAAACTGCAAAAGTAATCCAAAAAAATTTGTACACATTTGTTGGAGAGTAAATATACCTAGTTGTTTTTCAATTTCATTATCTGATAATTCAGGATGAAGTTGTTTGATTTTAAGAATTGCTTCTTCTTTTTCAAAACTTGAGAAATCTTCGACTTGTTCTTTTGATAAAGCTAGAAACTTGAACATACCAATTTCATAAGCCTTTTTTGTTAATCCGTATTTCTTCATAATTTAATTATACCACGCAATTGTCATTCTAACATCTAAAACTATCAAAACATGATAGTCAGTTAAAAAAATATTTAAAATATTTCAAAATTACAATGCCGTTTATTGTCATGTTATCAGTGTAAAATGGCTCTATCTTTGAGTTAGAAATGTCAACTGAGTCTAATTTCGCCACTATATATAATGAAGCGAATAAAATAAAAAAAATCCGTTCCTCTATCATAATTTGATAGTTCCCTCAGTTATTCTCAAAGTTAAAGGAGTTTTTTCACATTGAAGTCTTCATATAAACAGATTTCCGATATCCATT